>JAGOQI010000003.1 GCA_017991515.1 Minisyncoccota bacterium
TTTTGCCCGCCCTCGGATTTCGCCCGAGCCCAAAAGACGGATTCCATTCTTTCGCCATATCACGCGCCTTCGGCGCGTGCGCATTTCGGTCTTTCAAAACGCGAAGTTTCAGTATGTGACCCTACGGAGAATCGAACTCCGCTTCCCTCCTTGAAAAGGAGGTGTCCTAACCGATAGACGATAGGGCCATTTATTAGCAAAAACATTCTAACATAGCTTTTTAAAAAATCAAAAACCGTCCTTATTGGGACGGCTTTATTTTTTAACTTTCTGAAAACAGTATATGGGTTTCAATTTTGTTAGAGTTTGTAACCATATAATAAGTGTGCTCTTTTTGGTTTTTAGGATCATGATAATAAAAACCATTTGTATCTTTTACATAATCATTCATAATATGCTCGCAAAGATATTGTGGAGCAATGATCCAGATACGAGGACAGGAACCTTTTCTTGTTATGTGAATTACCTGGTTCCAGTATTCTTCAACGGAGGGTAGAGAAAGATCTTTCTCATCAAATACAGAAAAGGTTAAAGGATGATTTTTGCAAACAAAAGTTTTCCCATATAGATTAAACATTTTAACACGATGGGCAAAAACTGGTGGTAAATCTGCAATCCCTAAGATTTTTTCTTTTGAGTGGTCTAAATGAAAATTTTTCTTAATATCTGGCTTTTCTATTATTGGAAAAAGCGCAATATCAGAATTAATCAATTCTAAAGTACTGGGTTTAGGTTGTAAGTTTGTCATAATACAAGATTTTTAGTTTATATATTTATACCATAAAATATAGTATTGGCAAATAGGTATCTAATTTGTTATTATTCCCCTATTCTTTTTAAACCACATACGCGCGGTTAGCTCATATGGTTAGAGCGCTACATTGACATTGTAGAGGTGACAGGTTCGATCCCTGTATCGCGCACAACAAATAAAAAACAATGTTTTTTATGCGCGATAAGTACTATGAACTGCTTCATAGTACGCCAGGGATTCGAACGACGGAGCTCTAATTTTTCAGCAGAAAAATTCAGCGAGTCGGTGCCTAGAGCAAAACTTGTGACTGACAAGTTTTGACTCGAAGGAGATCCCTATATCGCGCACAAAAAAACCTCTTCATTACAAAGAGGATTTACCTAATTTTTATTTTAAAAAGTTAGGATGAAACGATTTTAATTTAATTTCATTAACAGCCATACCGACAGAAACATTATCATCGTAGTTAAGAATAAAATCAGGAATAATAATTTGTTTTTCTATTAATTCTTGTTCTTTTTTAGCAGCTTCAATTCTTTTGTTAATGATTTCATATGTCTCACCTGTATCAACCATACGGTTTTCTAGTCGTTTAAACAAAATATCAATAGGCGTTTTAATAAAAACAAAGAAGGCATTATCTCCGAGTAAATTTTTAACATTATTACCTCCGTTTATATCAAGATCTAAAACCATTCTTTTGCCTTCATTTAGGATAATACGGATAACTTCTGAGGCTAAGGTACCGTACATTTTGCCATTACCAAGATACGCATTATCTTCAATCATTGGAGTTCTTTTAAACATAATTTCATTCATAAAATTATAATCTACTCCATCAATTTCATTTATGCGTTTTTCTCTTGTTGCTGCTGAAACAGAAAATAAGTAATCTTTGTCAACATGAGTAATACCATGAGGTGAAGATCTAGCAATTGTAGTCTTACCACAACCTGATGGCCCAGAAAGTATAATATCTGGTTTTTTTCTTAAATTCTCCGGAATTCTTTTTTGAATAAGCTTTTTAAACTCTTTCATTCTTTTTGGATCTATTATCATAGTACTTTTTTTTCTTACATTACCACACCTTCCAGAAAACGCAATAATTTGCTATAGTGTCCATCATGAAAATCTTGGCCATAGAAACAAGTTGCGACGAAACAGGCATTTGTATACTTGAAAATATAGGTACTAATGTTTCTATACTGGGCAACGCTTTATCTTCTCAAGTAGAAATCCATGCTCAGTACGGTGGCGTCTTCCCTGCTTTAGCAAAGAGAGCCCATGCAGAAAAAATGGTGCCCTTACTTACCCAAGCACTCGACGAAGCATACTTACTAGAAGTTGTAGAAGAACCTTTAGCTACTGATGAAAAACTAGCTTTTTTAAATGAAAAAGAAACACAACTCAAAGAAAACCTTGCACCATTTCTTTCTTATTATAAAAAGCCTGATATTGACTATATAGCTGTAACAGTTGGCCCAGGACTTGAACCGGCTCTGTGGGTTGGAGTTAATACCGCACGAGCTTTATCTGTCGTTTGGAATATTCCTGTAATACCTATCAACCATATGGAAGGTCATGTTGTGACGGCGATGTTATCGCCAGTTGACCTGCCTGCGCAGACAGGAAGTTCATCAAGTTCAAAAGTTTATAAAGTAGAGCCACCACAATTCCCTCTACTTTCTTTACTTGTCTCTGGTGGGCATACTGAACTTGTTCTAAGTGAGAGTTTGGGTTCATATAAAAAGATTGGCCAAACTCGAGATGATGCTGTCGGTGAAGCTTTTGACAAAGTCGCTCGCATGCTCGGTCTCCCTTACCCAGGAGGCCCGGCAGTTTCAAAACTTGCTTCAGAATTTAGATCAAAAAATATAGAGAACGTCTTTGAAATGCCAAAACCTATGATACATAGTGGAGACTATGATTTTTCATTCTCAGGTATCAAAACCGCAATGCTTTATACTATTCGCGACCTGACTATCTCTAATTCGCGCGAATTAGAGAATAATGAAAAAGAGGCATTAGCTTGTGCTTTTGAAGACGCAGCTATAGAAGTACTTATTCATAAAACATTAAAAGCTGTTGAGGAATATCAAGCTCAAACAGTTATAGTCGGTGGCGGTGTTGCAGGAAATACATATTTGCGAAACGAACTTTCAAAGGCTTTACTAGCTAGAACTGTTCTAGCTAGTAAAGCCTTACTATTCCCTGAGCAATGGCTGGCGACCGATAATGCGGTAATGATAGGAATGGCCGCTATGATGCAAGTATTCTCCGAGCAAATAAAAACACGCAACCCCGAAGAATTGCGCGCTGACGGCAACCTTTCTTTGTAAATAAAAATTCGGCAAAAACACTTTAAAATGCTAATATTTAGTCATGAAAAGCGAGCCAAGCACTATAGATGTGCCTGAAAAACTACTTAAACCTTATGAACCTCAAATTGAGGAAAAAGTAGCATATGAGCTCTGGGAATCATCTGGATACTTCAATCCTGACAAAATGATAGCTGACGGACATACATACCCTGACGCAACTCCATACACTATCGTTATGCCTCCACCAAATGTGACTGGAATTCTCCATATGGGACACGCTTTAATGCTGACTGTCCAAGATATTCTTATCAGATACAAAAGAATGCAAGGTTTCAGAACTCTGTGGCTTCCGGGTACAGATCACGCAGCCATTGCTACCCAATCAACCGTTGAGAAAAAAATAATGAAAGAAGAAAAACTTTCTCGTCATGATTTAGGTAGAGAAGAACTTTTGAAAAGAATAGAAAAGTTTGCCCAAGAAAGTCATGACACTATTACTTCTCAGGTACGCATTATGGGATCTTCTTGTGATTGGTCTCGCGAAGCTTTCACTTTGGATGAGAAAAGAACTCTAGCTGTTCGCACTGCTTTTAAAGCTATGTATGAAGACGGACTTATTTATCGTGGACATCGCATCGTAAACTGGGATCCAAAAGGTCAAACAACTATCTCAGATGATGAAATAGTACATGAAGCTCGCAAAGCAAAAATGTACACTTTCAAGTATTCAAAAGGCTTCCCTATCGCTATATCTACAACACGACCCGAAACAAAAGTTGGTGATGTAGCTGTAGCAGTCCACCCTAGTGACGAGAGATATACAGAGTATGTTGGCAAAGAATACGATGCTGTATTTTGTGGTGTTCCTATTCATATCAAAGTTATCGCTGATGAATCTGTAGAAAAAGATTTCGGTACTGGAGCTCTCGGTGTGACTCCTGCTCACTCCATCATAGACTGGGAAATGTCAGAGCGACACAACCTACCTCGTCCACAAGTTATAAATGAGTATGCCAAAATGATGGTTGGTGGTGAGGATCTAATGGGTAAAAAAGTAGCAGACGCTAGAGAAGTAATAGTTTCTTGGTTGCAAAATGAAGGACTGATGGAAGAAGAAAAAGAAATAGACCAAAATATTTCAACAGCAGAGAGAACAGGTGGCATAGTAGAACCATTACCAAAACTTCAATGGTTTATAAATGTGAACAAGCCAATTCCTCAAAGAGGTAATAAAACTTTGAAGGAACTGATGAAGGATGCTGTTTCTGAAAAAGAAATAGCTATAGTTCCAGAATATTTTGATAAAACATATTTCCACTGGATAGATAACCTTAAAGATTGGTGTATTTCAAGACAGATTTGGTACGGACACAGAATACCTGTTTGGTATAAAGAATTAGAAATATATTCTGGAGTAGAAGCTCCAGATGGAGAAGATTGGGTTCAGGATGAAGATACACTTGATACTTGGTTCTCTTCTGCTCTTTGGACTTTCTCAACACTTGGTTGGCCAGATAAAACCGAAGACTTAGAAATATATCATCCTACTAATGTACTTGAGACAGGGTATGAAATCCTTTTCTTCTGGGTTGCTCGTATGATCCTTATGACAAAATATCATCTCAATACTATCCCTTTCAAAACTGTCTATTTACATGGAACTGTCAGAGATACCAAAGGTCAGAAGATGTCCAAATCTCTTGGTAATGGCGTAGACCCACTCGATATAGCCCAAAAATACGGCTCAGACGCTGGTAGGATGGCATTGGTTGTTGGTACTGCTCCAGGTACAGACTCGAAGGTTTCAGAGGAAAAAATCAAAGGTTATAAACTGTTTTCAAATAAAATTTGGAATATAACTCGTTTTGTACTTTCAAATATAGATGAACTTGATTTAGAAGCTAAGCTTACAGAGAAAGATGATTCTATATATAAAGAATGGAAAGAAGAAATAAAGAAAATACAATCAGACATAGAATCATACGCACTCCATACTGCTTCAGAGAAAATATATCACTATATTTGGGATACATTTGCTTCGACAATACTTGAAGAAAGTAAACCTCTACTTCTAAGTGAAGATAAAAAGATAAAACAATCTAGACAAAAACTCTTATATACTCTTCTTGTAGAGAGTATCACTGTTTTGCATCCATTTATGCCTTTTGTGACTGAGTCTATTTATCAAATACTTCCTAAAAAAGATAAACCTTTATTAATGATATCAAAATGGCCTTCAACATAGAAACATCACATATAGTGTTTGCTCTTTTTACAGGTTTGTTACCTTCTCTTATTTGGCTTTTCTTTTGGCTAAAAAGAGACAGAAGAAGTCCTGAGCCGTTTTGGCTTTTATTACTTTGTTTTTTGCTTGGTGCGGGAATGGTTTTGATAGCTGGATTATTACAAAAAGAAGTTAAAGATTTAATAACTGTAAATGAGATTCGAGTGGCCGTTTGGGCAGGCATAGAAGAAGTATTAAAATTTATAATCTTTTACCTTGTTGCTTATAAGAGTAAATATAATGATGAGGCTATTGATCCCGCTATGTATATGATAGCTATTGCTATAGGATTTGCGGCACTTGAAAATGTGCTCTATATAATGAAGCCAGGAATAAACTTTAGCGTTACTGCAGGACTTCTCACTGGAAGCCTTAGATTTTTTGGTTCTACGCTCTTACATGCTATAGCTAGTGGCTTTGTAGGTATTTCTATAGGTCTAGCTCCTAAAAAACTGGTAGGTATCTTTATGGTCTTTGGTGTTGCCGTAGCAACATTTTTCCACACAACTTTCAATCTTTTTATAATGAAAAATACAACAGCAGGCTTTCTTCAAATATATGGATATCTTTGGATAGCGGCTATTATTAGTCTTTTAGTATTAGAGAAGCTCAGTCGTATCCCCAAGGAAAAAGAACTGCACACTGATTAAAATTAATGCTACAATATATTTATGAAAAAGAGATCATTTTTTGAAAGATTAGCAGGTAACCTTAGGTTTGATGATAATGAAGAAGAAGAGGTACAAATATCTAAAAAAGATATGTCTGTACAAGGAGGAGAATCTAAAAATGGAATTTTAGAAGTTGAACATTTAGACAAGAAAATAGTATCTGAAGAACAAAAAGAAGAAGTCGGTGAGCTACCTGTAGATGTTTATGAAACTCAAAATGAAATAATTATTCAAACTCTTATTGCGGGTGTTCTGCCTGATAACCTGTCTATTTCAATCACTCGTGATATGGTTACTATCAAAGGTAAAAGAGAAGAAAACAAATCTATATCTTCTGACCAATATGTTATTAAAGAGCTTTATTGGGGTAGCTTTGCTCGTACTGTACAACTTCCTGAAGAAGTAGAGATAGACACTTCAGAAGCTATAGAGCGACACGGTATGTTAATGATCAAACTTCCAAAGACTGACCGTGGACGAAAAACTGTTTTAAAAATAAAGTCTATATAAATCAAAAATACCACCTACTAAATTGGTGGTATTTTTGTATATTGTGCTCAGGACCAGACTTGAACTGGTGACATCTCCCTCTTCAGGGGAGCGCTCTACCAACTGAGCTACCTGAGCATTTGTTTTTATGCTAGTTTTTATATTTGGTAATGATATTCGAATTGTGAGGACGCTACAACTGAGCTACCTGAGCAAGTGAGGAGTAATTGCAAACTTGTTTGCATATTATCCGAACGCAGCTCAGGAAAGCTTGCTTACCTGAGCAAACATTCTATTGTTTGCTTACTATTTATTTATGTGACTCAGGAAAGATTTTCTTACTTGAGCAACACTCTACTTGGTTTTTTTCTACTGACTCTCCTGCCCCTTCAACTGACTGATAATATCATTGATACTACCAAAGTCAGCAAATGAACTTTTTATTTGCTCTTGGCTGTTTTGAACACCAGTATATGTTTCAACCAATTGATTTAAATATGGTTGGATATAATAAAAAGCACCAAAAGTAGCTAAGAGAATTATGGTCCAATAAAAGATTTTAAAGAGTTGACTGTTCTTTTGAACACGCCTTATTCTAGTTAGAATCTCAGTGTTCTTTTCTAGCTTCTCCTCAATACTCTTTAAACGAGCGTCTATGTTTGGATCCATGAAGTTATAATATCACAAATAGCTATAAAATCTAGCTCTTTTTAATAAACTTTTTTGATAAGAAAACAGCCAAAGGGGTAAGTACTGAAGCACTAATCATAAGCCCAAAACCGATATATTCTATATGGGCAACATCAATATATTTCGCCAAAAAATATCCCAAGGTCGTTACAATAGATCCCCAAAGCATAGCTCCGAGTAAAGAAAAAGCTACAAATTTTTTATAGTTCATCCGACTTGCTCCTGCTAAAAAAGGAGCAATGGTTCTCACTATAGGTACAAATCTAGACAAAACAACCGTTAAAGACCCAAATTTTTTATAAAAATTTTCTGTTCTTACAACATATTTATCAGGTATCCTTTTTAATAGTTCTACAGAATGACGCTTATCTCTAACTAATTTTCCAAGGTGGTAACCTAAAAGATTTCCAAAAAATCCAGCGATTATTATTACAGGGACAATAAATCCCAATGATATTATTCCTTGAAAAGACATTAACCCTAATGTAAAAAGCAGAGTATCTCCTGGTAAAAAGAAAAAAGCAACAACACCTGTCTCAGCAAAAACTATACCAAATGTTATTAGGTAAATAATAGATTCAGAATATGAGGTAAGTGCTTGCATATATTTTTGTGCCCTCAGTAGGAATCGAACTTACATCTTACCCTTAGGACGGGTCTGCTCTATCCATTGAGCTATGGGGGCTATTTTATGCAGCCTTAGAAAGTAATTCTTCTAACATTTTTTCTTGGAAACCAACCAAAACAGTGTCGTCAACACGAATAACAGGAACACCTAGTTGGCCAGAGAGCTCAATCATTTCCTTTCTTTTTTCAGCGTCAGCACCAACGTTGTGTTCTGTATAAGCAATATTATGCTCTTTAAAATACTGCTTTGCTAATTGGCAGTAATGACATGACTCTGTACTATAAATTGTAACTTCTTTCATATTGTATTCTCAGCTATCTTAATATGTCTTTATTATAACACGACTACTTTAAACCTAAACCTCTTTTAATACTATCCCAAAACCTTCTTAAAGCCGGCTTTTTTGTTGGTAAAGGCTCAGCTTCTTCCTTTTTTGTAACCACTATGATTCCTTCGCCTGGTTTGACCAGTCTATATTTATCTCGGAATATATACTCTTGTCCTTCTGGAGTTTCTATATATTCATTTACTTCACTAAGAGTTTGTTTTTTTTGTTTTAAACTTACCTCTTCCTCTTTTAGTTCTTTTATTTGTTCTCTTATTTTCTTATGCTTAGAAAAAAGCCCTATAACAGAAGACAGTATAAGCGCGAAAATAACCACTGAAACAATCCATTTCAATATTAACTTAGGTCCTATTAACCTACTTTTATCGGTTTTTTTTGATGGTTGTATTTCGGGCATAGCTTATGATAGGATAACTATATGTTTAATAATAACAGAAAAAAAGCCTCTTTGGGATCTAAAATCTTCGCTATCATAATGATTATCCTGCTAGTGATAATGTTTACTCCTGGAATCTTTAGTTAGGCCCTATCTCTCATCACTTTGATGAATACTTCATGAGGAACATTTACAGATGCATGTTCTCGCATCTTTTTCTTACCTTTCTTTTGTTTATCTAAAAGTTTGTTTTTACGACTAACATCACCTCCATATAAATGACCTGTAACATCTTTTCGAAAGGCTTTTAGAGTTCTTGAGGCAATAATCCTTCCTAAAGCTTTGGCCTGTATCTTCATTACCACTTGCTGTCTTGGCATAATAGCTTCAAGTTTATCAACAAACTTCTCTGCTTCTTCTTGCATTCTTCGACGGGATATTATTCGAGTGAAGGCATGCATTGGTTCGTCCCCCATTACTATATCCATTCGGATAACATCAGCATCTTTGAGTTCGCTACCGTCATAAGAAACAGAAGCGTATCCTGAAGTTATACTTTTTAATTCATCAAAAAATCCTCTCATAAGTTCTCTAAGCGGAACAGTGAAGTGTATTCTAGAGCGACTATCTCCAAATTGCTCTATTTCTCCAAGCTCGGCTTCATGCTCGTATAAAAATGGCATAAGTGCACCTACAAACTCTAGTGGAGTAATGATTGCAGCATTAACCCATGGCTCAGAAACTTTTATTACTGTCCCATCGTCTGGAAATAAGTGTGGAGAATAAACAGTTTTTTTCTCACCATTTTTTAGAAAAACTTCATAAGTAATAGATGGTAAAGTTACAATAAGTTCAATATTAAACTCCCGACGAAGTCTCTCGGTAATTATTTCTAAGTGAAGCATTCCCAAAAAACCGCAACGATACCCTCTTCCTAGGGCGCCAGAGACTTCTTCTTCATAAGAAAAAGCGCTGTCTGAAAGTCGCAGTCTAGCTAAAGCCATACGGAGTTCATCAAAGTCGTCCTGACTCTCTGGATAAACAGATGCCCAAACTACTGGGCTAGGTTGTTGATACCCCAAAAGGTTTTTTGTTGCCTTTTTTGGATCAATAATAGTATCTCCAACAGAAGCCACACCTGGCTGTTTAATACCAGTGACAATATAGCCAATTTGTCCAGATTCAAGATTTGGAGTTGCCATTTCATGAGGCATAAAAACTCCAACATCAAGTACTTGGAATGATTGTTTGGCCGCAGCAAAAGCTAATGTATCTCCTTTTTTAATACTACCTGAGAACATTCGAACAAAAACAATAACACCTTTGTGATTAGAATAACTAAAATCAAAAACAAGAGCTTGCGGATCTTTATCTATACTTTCTTTTGGATTTGGAATTTTTTCAATGATTGTATTTAAAAGTTCTGGTACACCTTCACCTGTTTTACCAGAAACTTTTATAACTTCATTTTCATCACAACCAAGCAATGAGCATATTTCAAGTGTTGTTTCTTCGACGCGAGACAAAGGAGAATCTACTTTTGTTAAAACTGGAATAATAACAAGACCAGACTCTTTCGCCATACCAAGGGTTGTTAAAGTTTGAGCCTGAACACCTTGAGTTGAGTCTACTAGTAAAAGTGAGCCTTCTACAGCTTTGAGGGCTCTTGAGACCTCATAGGAGAAGTCTATGTGTCCAGGAGTGTCGATAAGGTTAAGTATATATTCTTGCCCTGAAACATTATATTTCATCCGTACAGGCTGCATTTTGATAGTAATACCTCGTTCTCTTTCAAGCTCCATAGAATCCAGCACTTGATCCTTCATTTTACGAGCTTCTATAGTGCCTGTTACTTCAAGCATTCGGTCAGCCAAAGTACTTTTACCGTGATCAATATGGGCAATAATAGAGAAATTTCTTATATGTTTTAGTTCCATAAATGTGACAAAACTATACCATATAAAGGGTTTTTTGAGAAAAATTACAAATCAGATTGTTCAGGAACTATCACTTTTTGTTTCCAGAATTTTGATTTTACAGTTTCAATAAATAGCCAGATATCTTCATTTTTAAGACCTATTAAAACTATAGCGTAAATAAATAATCCGAAAAGTCCGGCTATTAAACCTTGAAGGAAAACTCCTAAAAATCTAGCTTGATCAACACCAATACTTATAAATGACAACAATATATAAATACCTGTAGCGGCTATAATACTAGCACTAAGTGTTTGAAATAATGTTTTTTTAATATCATGCTTATTTGGTAAATCTGAATTATCTTTATGGAATCTTTTCCAAAGCATTAAAGCATTAGTGATTTGTCCTATTGAAAAACCAAGAGGGAGAAGTAGAACAGAAACTCCAGCAACCCCATCAACACGAAGCAATGTTATTATAAACTCTTGAAATGAAGGATTCCATTTAAATAAGGCTAGTAATCCCCCTGTTGAAAATATTGTTACAAGCATTCCAATAAGATTTATCTTTACTGGTGTTTTAGTATTTCCTTGTGCATAAAATCCTCGAACTAAAAGAAGTATCATACTTTGAGCTGCAATAGATATAGAAAAAAGCGCTAAGGCTCCTGCAACCAATCTCGTATCATTCCAAGAAAAAACTCCTCCACCTAATAAAACTCTGACTATCTGAGCTCGCAAAACTATAAAAAATAATGTACACGGTATAGCAAAAAATAAAATATTTCTTGTAGCTCTATGAATAAGAGATAAAAATTCCTCTCTCTTTTTTTCTTCAAAAAGTCTTGTGAGTGTTGGGAATGCAGCTACAGCATAAGATATACCAACTATCATTAGTGGTGTTGTCTGGATGTTGTAAGAAAGTTGAAAAACTGATATAGACCCAACTACCAATAAAGAAGCTATAGCGCTCATTGCTAAAAACATAAAATTATTTATAGACAAACCTAATGTTCTAGGGAGCGATTGTTTTATGACTTTTTTTATCATACCCCAATCAATATTTGAAATAAATTTTGGAAAATGACTAACTGAAAGCAAAGAAGGTATTTGTATCAAAACATGCATAAATGCACCAAAGATAACCCCAAATATTATTCCGAGTATTCCCATTTTAGGATAAAGAAACACTATACCTAAAACTATACCTATATTGTAAAGAAGTGGAGCTATAGCAAAAGACAAAAACTTTCTTTTTACTTGAGTAAAAGCACTAAACAAGCTCGATAAGCCAAAAAGTATTGGGGAGAGTAACATTACTCTGGTGTATAAAACCAAATCAGTATGTTGAGAAACTGAGAACCCTGGAGAAATTAAGTGTGACAAAAATGGCATTAATATAAATGCTATAGCTGAAATTATAAACATCCCCAAAAAATAAGCAGATAAAAGTGAATTAGAAAATCTTTCTGTTTCATCTTTGTCTCCTTTTTTTATATAAGAAGTTATAAACGGTATAAGAACTGTAACAGAGAAAAGTGAAGCTACAGCATTGTACAAAAAATCAGGAACGCGAAAGGCTGCATAATAGACATCCAGTGGAGCTGACGGTCCAACAACAGAAGCCAAAAAACGATCACGAAAAAGACCTACTAATTGTGATAAAACAGAGAAAACAGCAAGAACCAGGGCTGCCTGGTTCATGTTGGTTATATCTTTATTTAAAAACTTTAGTATCTTTGAAACCATAGATTTCTATTGTTTTTCTTCTGTGGATGTTTGAACTACCGGAGTCGTAGTTGTCTGAATCCGTTTTATCTGATCTTCTATTCCTTCTAGTTTAGGAAAACGAGCTTGTAAAGATTTTAATTCTTCAATAGCTTTAGCACGATCACCAGAAGCTTCTAGTGTCTGAATATAAGGTATATAACTATTAGGATCGTTTGGTGCTAGTATTTTGAGTCTAGCAAATGCTTCTAGCGCTAACGAATAATTTTTAGCTTCCAGATACACATTTCCAAGAAGAATAAAACCTTGACTATCAAAAGGAGCGATTGTTGTATATTTTACAAGTTCATTTTTTATAGCTTGAGATTCACCTTGAGATTGTTTAATTTGACCTCGTAATATAAACGCTTCTAGATAATCAGGTTTCAATACAATAGCTTTCTCTATTTCTTCCAAAGCTAAGGTTGTATTTTTTTCTATCAAAGCTATTCGGGCGTTATTGATTGCATATAGAGGGTTATTTGGATTTCTCTTCTGCGCTTCAAAAGCAGAATCTTTAATATTCTTAATAGCTTCTGCGTTGGTTGAATCAGCTATAAGCTGGTAAACCTGACTTAAGGCGAGCCAATTATCTGCACTACTTTTATCTAATGCTACAGCTGCTTGAGCACTTTGTTCTGCTTGAGTAAATAATGTCTGAAGCTCTGTTTTATCTGGACTTTCTTTTGATGCAAGAGTGTTAAATTGATTAACAAATAAAGATGTACGGGCTCTAAAGTAAATATCATTTTGTGATAAACCTATAGCTTTATCTATATTTACTTGTGCTGAAGGAAAGTCAGCAGAAGTTAGTGCTTTATTATAATAAATAATACTAGCAAATTTATTACCTGTGAAATAAACAGCTGAGAATCCCACCATACTTGAAACAACTAATATCAAAATGGCAAAGAAGCTCATCCTAGGATCTTTTAGATAATCAATTGAGACTACTCTAGTTTTACCAAGCAAAGACGAAACTCCAAACAAAAGACCTATATAGATAAAACCAAACATCACTAAAACTATTCCCGGAGAGGCAAAGAAAAATAGTATGGTCAATGCGAGTGTCATTATTAATGATGACACAGCGATAAATCTAGTAAATCTATCTGGAAATTTATAATTAAATAGTTTAAATCCATGGATAAGAGAGAATACTAGGACAGCAATAAGAGCAAGTACCGGCAGAATTCCATTTGTTGTTACTAATGATTGAATCAGATTTGAACCTGAATCAAAAGGAGAATTCCAAAATACTGTGCTGTTTATAGCGGTTGGGTGGTATTGATTCCACATACTCGAGTAACCTCCTGCTCCACTACCTAGTATTGGATCTTTATACAAAGCTTGGCGCATAACAGTTGTTGTAGTAGAGAAAGAAGGTCTGACATCAGAAAACGAAACACCAACTGATCTAGAGATAAAGGCACCTATAGTAGCACTACTTAAGAAGAAGAATAATCCTACCAAAAGAGAAATTAATGACATCAAAGGAAACTGACTCTTCTCTTCCTTCAGTGGTTCTGACTCTGGTATTTCTACTAATCTTGAATTTAGAGATCTCTCTACTGAAGACTTGTAGACAAAAACAACGAGAGAAGAAATTATAGTCACAATCCAAGCTGTTTTAAAGTTAAGAAATACAAGTGCTACTAAACTTATAACCATAGTAGTAAAAGATAATACTTTAAAGATACCTTTAGGTATTAATACTTCATACATAAGAAGAGCTAGTAAAAATACAAAAGTAACAAAATAAGTAAAGTCTACCCAAGAACCAACAAGTGTTCCTTGATTTGCAACATGTCCTAAGTATTTTGAGACAAAAGGTACTCTTTGAGAAACATAAAGTATAAATTGTAAAAATACAGTAATAGCTGCTCCTGAAAAAGTAACTAAAAACAACTTCACCAGTCTTTTTTGGTCACGGGCAAATGTCGCTACCATAAAAACAAACAATGATAAAACTAATGTTGTAGAGAATGAATCAAAAACAAATCCTTTACCCCAAAGAGATATAGCGGGATTTACAGCTGTAAAAGCACTGATCAGAGAAAGTACTGACCAAACACCAAGAGCAAGTAATGCTGGAGATTTTGGAAACTTAACAGACCCTACAATAAATTGACCTATAAGCCAGATAGAAACTGCTACAAAAACTCCGATATATAAAATAAAACCCTTTACCATTGCTCCTCCTCCTATGGTTGCAGGTAAAAAGATAATTGGTAAAAGAGCACAAAGTCCGGCCACAATAGCGAAAGAAATATTATTAAACTTAGTTACAATTTTTTGATACATATACTTTTTATTATAACGCTTTTTAAGCCTTAATTACAATGTTAATAATTCTATTAGGAACAATCACTACTTTTAGTATTTCCTTGCCCTCTGTGTGCTCTTTTATTTTTGGTAACTCTAGCGCCATCTTCTCTACTGCTTCTTCGCTCTCATCTTTTGAAATAGTTATTTCTCCACGAAGTTTACCATTTATTTGAACCCCTATAGTCACTTCTTCATCAACAACAAGCGCCTCGTCATACTTGGGCCAAGCAGAAAGATGGATACTTTCTTTCTCTCCGAGCTCATACCACAACTCTTCGGTAATATGTGGAGCAAATGGAGATAAGAGTTGAAGGAAAGTTTTATACTCTTCTTTAGAAATATTTTCTTGTTTATCCCATTCATTAAGAAGTGTCATCATCTGAGCAATAGAGGTATTGTATTTATGGTCTTCTATATCCTCAGTCATTTTTTTAATAACCTTGTGAAGAGTTTTTGATGTTTCAGTTTTTTCAGAAATTTTTTCTTTGACTTTCCAAACTCTTTCTAAAAATCTTCGCACACCTACAACACCATTTGGATCCCATGGATAGTTCGTAGTCACTCCATACGGACCCATAAAGGCTAGGTACATTCGAACAGTATCCGTTCCTAATCTTTCCACTATTTCGTCCGGATCAATTACATTACCTTTGGACTTACTCATTTTGTTGCCATCTGGCCCAAGTATCAATCCCCTATTTCGCCTTATTTTATAAGCCTCATTTTCCTTTACAAAACCTAAATCGTTCAGGGCTTTCACCCAAAAACGAGAGTATAGTAAGTGCATAGTAGTATGTTCTGCTCCACCCATATACAAATCTATCGGCATCCAAGAAGCCATTTTTTCTGCACTAGCAAAAGTATCTTTGTTTTTTTTATCTAGATATCGATAAAAATACCAAGAAGAGTCTACGAAAGTATCCATAGTTTCAACTTCCGGTTTCCATCCTTTGCCAAATATTTTTTCTGTTCTTTCAAAAAGTTCCTTACTACGAGCAAGTGGTGATGTGCCATCTGGTGTGTGGTCAACATCAGCAGGTAGAGTCCAAGGCAAATGTTCGTCTGGCACAGGATGTGCTTTGCCTTCAGGATCGTAAACTATAGGAATAGGTGTGCCCCAATATCTCTGACGCGAAATTCCCCAATCTCGAAGTTTATAAGTCTTAGTCATTTTCCCCCCAACAAATTCTACAATTTTTTCTTTCGCTTCCTCAGAATTTAATCCATCAAATTTATCTGAGTTTATCAAAAGTCCATTTTCAGTAAATATTTCCTTTTTATAAATGTACCTTTCAACGAGCTCTGCTTCTCCTACGGGCGCTGGATTATTTCTCATTAACTCAATTGCTTTTTTAGGATCAATCCATTCATAACTGAAACCAGCATCAGCCTCATCTTTAGTTAAAGATAGTTCACTTTTTGTTGACTCATCAATTTCAACAACAAAGCCATACGCTCTTCTTTCGTACATTCTATTATTATCTATAAGTTTTTTATATTGAACATGAAGACTACCTAAAGATTTAATCACATTAGATTTATAACCGGTTTCTTCTAAAACTTCTCTAAAAACCCCTTCTTCTGGTGTTTCATCTTTTTCAATAGAACCTCCTGGTAATCTCCATTGATTATGTTTATTTTCAAGCTGTAATAATATTTTATTATCCTCTTTTCTTGTTATAACAGCTAAAGCGCCTATATTACTTTTTACAATTTTATGATTTCCTTCTGGAATAATAGATTGTAAGACTACTTCTTTAATTGGTAAATCAAACTTTTTAGCAAAATCAAAATCTCTTTCGTCATGTGCGGGTACAGCCATAATAGCTCCAGTACCAATATCACTTAATACATAGTTTGTTATCCAAATAGGTATCTCTTTCTTTGTAGCAGGATTGATAGCATTAAAACCAGCGAAGATACCTGTCTTTTCTTTTTCTTTAAAATCCCTGACTGCTTGCTCTTTCAGGGTCACTTCCACATAGTCTTTTATTTCATTTGACGCAGACCAACCCATATCTATCCATTTCTTTGCAAGTCCAGCAGAAACACCAATAAATGTCGCTCCAAAAATAGTATCTGGTCGAGTAGTAAAAACTTTTATAGGATGTTCTGGTTGTCCTTCTATAGGAAAGTCTATTTCTGCTCCCTCACTTCTACCTATCCAGTTCTTTTGTGCTTCTTTGATAGAGTTTGGCCAATCAAGAGGTTCCAAATCATCAATGAGTCTATCTGCATACTTTGTAATACGAAGCATCCATTGGTCTTGATCTTTTTGTACTACTTCTGTACCACAACGCTCACATTTACCATCTACTACTTGTTCGTTGGCAAGTATTGTTTGATCTTTTGGGCACCAATTTACTTTGGTATTTGCTCTATAAACCAAATCTTTTTCTAAAAATTTATTGAACATCCACTGAGTCCATTTATAATATTCTGGATCACAAGAAACTATTTCTTTATCCCAGTCAAACATAGCTCCCATGCTTCGAAGCTGAACACGCATTTTGTCCATCTGTTCGTAAGTCCAAGTTTTTGGATCTGCACCAAGCTTGATAGCTGCATTTTCAGCAGGAAGACCGAAGGCGTCAAAACCTATAGGATATAAAACATTTAGACCTTGCATTCTCTTATAGCGAGCAAAAATATCTGGCACTGCATATGCATACCAGTGGCCCACATGGAGGTTGCCGGAAGGATAGGTAAACTCTACCAGCTCAAAATAGTTCTCTTTACCCCTTACTTCGTCTTGAGTTTTATAAATACCATCGTTCTCCCATTTCTGTTGCCATTTAGACTCTATGGTCTTGTGGTAGTATTTTTTATTTTCTGTAGGGACTTGCCCTGAGCCTGCCGAAGGGGTCATATAAGGCTTATTTTAGCATAAAAAAAGCAGCCCCCGCTACGGCTGGCGGGGGTCAAAAGGTTTTTTGTCTTGCTTACCGTTTTGCTGATAAACGGTGCATAAATTTTTTCATTTATTAAGTTTTAGTACTTGTTATATAATATCATGTTTATACTATTTTGTCAAGTGCCTATTGTTTTAGAGGTTTTGGGTATGGAGGGTAAAGATCAGGGTCTATTTCCCTTTCAAAACATGTTCGTCCACCTTGGTGGTCCCAAGATTCATTCATTCCGCCTCCAAAAGAAGGTTCTGTCATGGCCATATCTTTCGTTGGCATAATTCCTCCTCCGTATCTTCCATTTTCTACAAACCCTTGTGGAGCAGGAAGAGAAAATGTAGCACAAAGTTCAAATTTCATATCTGAAATTTTATTGTACTCATAAGTCAAACCTTTTTGAAATTCTGGATCCTGAGGAAGCATAAAGCTTGATATGGGATTTTTAAATTCATCTAAAGATTCAGGAAGGCGCTCTTTTTGTTGCCAGAAATTTATAACCTGCCATTGTATAGATTGTAAATCATCAGTGCGTCTTTGGTCTAAACGAAGATTTCTTTGTGAACCAGGTCCACCCATAACAGTAAATCCATAAACAATACCGAACAGTACTAATACTGAGGAGACCCAAACAAACATTTTACTTTTATTTTTGGGCATCATCGGGACTTTTACTCCTAACTCTGAAAGATAATAAAGTCCTACTATTTTTGCAGTAATCAAAACAGCCAAAACTTTGAGTATAAATCGTATAGTTATTTCTCCTGAAACAAAGTATCTAACGAGTGTTACAAGATCTATAATCACCATTAAACTAGCCAAGAAAACGACAAGATAAATAACCCATTTTTTCATTACTTCGTCCCAATGAGAAAGATGTCCCTTAACAGCCTTTGACCAGTAACGAGCAATGACAAGGAATACTGGGAACATAATAATAAGTAACGCAATAGATGAACGCATCTGATCAAAACTATAAGAAGCGTAACCGTATTGATATGTAGAAGTTAAAACATCTGGAAAAACATGATCCAATGTTGCAAATAACAAAGACAAGAAAGCCGATGCCGATGCAATAAGTGAGATAACTAGACCTAATGACAAAAAGAAAAATTTTGGTGAAAGTTTGCGTGATTGTTCCATATGTTTATATTATACCCTATTTTAAAATAGCGCCTTCTTTGACTAATAAAGCTCGCTTGGCTTTCTCCCCACCTCTGTTATATTCCCCTATTTTTCCATCACTTCTTATCACTCTGTGACATGGAACCTTGGGGTCATAATTTGCTGACATAATGCTCCCTACAGCCCGTGCTGCACCTGCTGAGCCTGCTTTCTTCGCAACTGTGGCATATGTCATAGTCGAGCCTTTTGGTATCTTCCTCACGACATTTCGAACTCTCTCTACAAAGTCTTTTTTCATGATTTTATTATAACAAAAAAGTAAAAGGTTTTTGTGGTCACAAATCACTAAGTATTTTATTTCGCTTTGCTTATAAAATACAAAGTGTTCGCGACCCCGTCTCGTCTGTTTCGTTTTACTCAACATGACTGTGACTTCCATAAGCAACAAAAAATCCCCAGAAGTGGGGATATTTTTGGCTTGTGGACCCTACAGGACTCGAACCTGCCACCCCCTCATTGCAAATGAGGTGCTCTACCAGATGAGCTAAGGGCCCGTATAAAACGAGTATTTGTATTTTAGACTAAAACTGTATTTTTGCAATAGTTCCTGTAAAATAAAAACCCTCCAAAAAAGAAGGGTTTGTGGTATTACTGAAACATAATTTAAAAACAAGATTGCCCTGTAGTAACACTATAGCCATTGGCTGAAGAGCATCCATCTGGAAACCTTGAGCGAATTATTGTAAAAGGTTTATTTGAAACGCTTTCAATAATTCCATGTTCGACATTCCAAACTCCGGAAGTAGTTATTTTACCGACATTTAACTGTAAGGTAAATGTTTTTGTTCCGATAGTGTCGTTATACAGCATTCTACCTTCTTGACTATAGCGCCAAGGAATTTGATAAACTTCTTCGCCATCATTTTTGGTAACACTACCGATAGATGACATTACTGGATTTGCTGGCTCAAGTCTTACTCCAACAGTTGAATGACCTGGTGAAGTATTAACTAAAGTTACAGAAACAAAATCATCTGCTGAAATATTTTTTGAATTCCATTTAACAGAGATAGTTTGTCCAGCTTCAAATGTTTCTTCTCCATTAGGAGAGGTAATTTTGATACTCGGAGTAGAATCTACATCCTTTTTACAAGATAAATTTACTATTGTGGCAGTGCAAAACAAGAAAAAAATCTTTTTCATTTAATTAATTTTAATTTTGAATATTTTTGAAGAACTTTATGAATACTAACATAAATTACAGAATTTGTCAAACTAAAACCGCCCTATATGAGAAGGCGGTTTTATTGTTAGAAAGAGATATTTAATTTTATTTCGCCATACCGTGTCCACCTGGACCGACAAGCATCATGAGATCTTTGTGATTTTCCCCAAAAGCCTGTGCGGCAGTTTGGGCTTGTTTTTGAAGACCATGAACATTTACAAGTTCTGCAAATGTTGCTTGATCTACTTTCCCTTCAGCTGGTGTCCCCGAGATGGCTGTAGTGAAAGTAGCGTAGTCACCTGCTTCAATAGCAGTTCTTATAGCTTTCATAGATGCTATTTCCGCGTCTGTAGCTTTTGGTCTTCGCTTGAAGCCTTTGTCTAGTCCATTAGCTTCTGCAAGAGCTGTAGCTTCTATGTCCTTACCTTGGTCTTTAAGAGTTTTAATTTGTTCAAGAATTTGTTTTTGTGCGTCTGTCAATTGTGCTCGCATTGAAGTCTTTTCTGTTGATGTAGCTGCTGATGCAGTATAAGCTCCTCCGCCGACAATTGCCGCAATGGCTAATGCCCCAATTATTTTTTTCATATTTATATTCAATTATTAATTTGTAATCAGTATTTCTTTATACCGCTGGTAAGGTCGTACGCCCTCACATGTATTAATACGGTCCTTATTTATTTTTCTTTCAACAATATTTTTAGGGGGTAAAGGTTTTGGCATAGGTTGACGAATTTCTTTTTCTGTATCCCAAGGCAAAACAGCACAGGCTATAAAAACATTACTATCTTGCGCAACAGGACTTCCAATAATTCGAATTTTTTTACCTTCTTCCAAAATCTCTAAATTTTCTTCTGAGAGCTCCACAGTAGAAACATTTTTTTCTTCTCCTGAAAAAAGTTTAACTTTAAAAACTGATTCTTTTTCATCAAAAGATACAACTTCTCCAGCCAAAAGTCCTACCTCTGGATTATTCCAACTACCCTCTTTAACAGACATAATAGGTCGAGAGAAAGGTAATGGCCGCCTTATATTATCAATATTTCTAGCAATACCAGCTGCATAAATAAGAGTTCCACCAATAAAACTAATGACGACACTAAGAAGGACAACTAAATAAAAAGAAAATCTATAACCTCTTTTAGTATGTCTAATATTAAAATACCCAAAAGCAATCATTGCCACTAAAGATACAATCCAGAAAAACGGTATTACATCTAAAATAAATTTAAATAATGAATTATGGGTTACCGCACGATAAGTCCAACCAGAGTTTAGAAAAACAAATATAGTAGCTGCAGTTGCACAAGCTCCTAATATTATAGACAGTCCCCACAGTGTCCAAAAACCACTATTGCGCAAAGTAAAATGCCACCTTGCAATAGGTACAAGTTTGTCTTGATCAATTTTTTGAATTACTTTTTCTGCTGTTGTGTTTTGTTCTTTTTCCATATTATTTCTCTTTAGTTAAAACTTTCTTCAATTCTTTTTTTCCTCTATGTATAAGCGTGGCAACTGTTCCGTTTGGTATTTGCAAGATATCTGATATTTGCTGATAATCCTTGTCTTCACCGTACCGCAGAAGTAAAACATCTTTATATTTTTTATCCAAACTATCTAAGGCTTTAGCTAGTAGTTGTTTATCTACATCTTTATCAAAAATCTGCTCTGGTCCTTCATGTTCTGACTCTATGTTTAAAAAAGTTTGCTGTGAATCGTCATCCAAAGTAATCTCTGGTCGCCTTTTTTTTGACCGAAAAAAATCATAAGTTTCATTATGAACTATACGATATATCCAAGAAGAAAAAGAGAATGAGTTGTCAAAACTTTGTAAATATCGGTAAACCTTAATAAAACTGTTTTGCAAGAGATCTTCCATGTCCCTAGGATCACGAACTCCAAGCCTATTTATATAACGCCGTAGTGGTGCTTCATAACGAGTGATAATCACGGAAAAAGCGTCCTTGTTTAAAAGAACAGTAGCTACCAACTCTTTGTCAGAAAGGTCTTCATAAGGTGAATCCATAATATCTTCTCATTATTATATACGCTAAATCAGTAAAAACCTTTCAAATAAATGATTCTAAGTACTATTGTGGTGTCTTCGGAAAAAATACTTGGCTCCTTCAACCAATCCAATATTAAGCACTAGCCAACCAACCACGAACCAAAGCCAAACAAAAGGTAATGGGGCTAAGTTAAACAATTTTAAACTAGCAGGTATTGTCATAGTCAAAGTAAGCATAGCTATAGCAAAAATAATACTATAATTTAATCTTTTGTTTGAAAAAACAGGATAAGAAAACAATGGTTTTTTAATACTTCTAAATGAATAAGCAACAAAGAGTGTGTAAGAAGCAAATGAGACAAAGAGTACTGACCTAGCTAGTGACTCTTCAATACCTGACTTGATTAAAAGATAATACATAATAAATAGTAATAAAGAACTAGCTATACCTATCCCAAATGTCAAAACTTTTACCGGACCAGAAAATAAGGATTTGTTAACATCTTTACTACTATAACTTCGATCAAAATCTTCATCATAGGCAAAAGCTAAAGCTGGTAAACTGCCAGTAAAAAGATTGACCCATATTATTTGTAATGCTGTTAAAGGCAGTGGTAATACAAACAAAAGACTTCCACCAATAATAAACACTTCATCCAACGAATTTGACATCAAATAAACAAAAGCTTTTCTAACACTAGAGAGCATTCTTCTTCCTTCAATAATTGCGGCACTGATAATCTGAAAATTATCATCTAATAAAACCAACCCTGAGGCACTCTTAGCAACATCACTACCTGAACCAATAGCGACCCCTATATCCATGGCCTTAAGTGCTGGAGCATCGTTGACTCCATCACCTGTCATAGCAACCACTTCGCCTAAAGATCGATAAAGCATACCTACTCGAAGCTTATCTTCTGGTGTTACTCGAGCAAATATTTTTATTATTGGTAATAATTGTAATAATTGCTCATCAGAGAGTTGTTTTAAATCAGCCCCTGTTAAAATATTTTGATCTGCTATTTCCCAACCAATAGATTTTGCCACAGAAATAGCGGTGCCTTTCAAATCTCCTGTAATCATAACCACTTTTACCCCTAAAGACTCTATTTTTTTAATAGACTTAGGAACTTCTTTTCTGATAGGATCATAGAAAGCTAAGATCCCTAAAAATTCACAATCAGAAATATCTTCTGCAGAAACCTTTTTATTAATAGGAAGTGTGGCTACTGCGATAAGTCTTTTGCCTTCGCTACTAGTTTTTGTAATCCATGTTTCTATCTTTTGATATTCTTCTTTTGATAGCGCAGCTGCGGATAATAAAATATCTGGAGCTCCCATAATAATATATTTGTCATCTTGAATTGAAACAGAAAATTTATGAACAGAACTAAACGGAACAACTAAGCTAGAAACATTCCTATTTTTAAGTGATTCAATATTAACCCCTAAATCTCTAGCTGTCTTTGCAATATTAACTTCAAAAGGTTTTCCCTTGAAAGACCAAGAAAAAATTTCTTCTTCAGGATTTTCAACTAAAACATCTACATTTAAAATTGCTATTTCCAAAAGTTTTTTGTCGTCTTTATCTATTGAATCTTCAACTATTAAATCCTCCTCAATTTCATCAGTTCTATATACTCCTACAAGCTTCATATTTGCTTCAGTTAAAGTACCTGTTTTATCAGTCATAATTAAACTAGTCGAACCTAGTGTCTCTGCCGCCATCAAAGTCCTAGTAATACCTTTTTTCTTAGCTATTCTCTCAGCTCCAATAGAAAGAATAACTGTCAAAGCAATAGGGAGTGCTTCAGGTACTGCTCCGACAGATACAGCGACTGACAAGATCAACATTTCTAATATTGGTTCTCCACGAAAAATCCCAAGCAAAAATATACCAATGACAATAAAAATAACTATAATAAAAATAAGCCAAGCTAATCTTGAAAACCCTTTTTGAATTGGAGTTTTAGCTCTTTTAGTGCTTGAAACAAGTGAAGCAATAGTACCTATTTGTGTAGTATTTCCAGTAGCCACAACTACTGCAGTAGCAAAACCTTCAGTAACAAGAGTTCCGGCATGAATCATATTTTTTCTGTCAGCCACAGGCACTGTAACCGAAACAATATCTATATTTTTTTCTATAGGAATAGCCTCACCAGTTAAAAGAGATTCATCGACACGGAGATTGCTAATATTTATAAGTCTCGCATCTGCTGGCACCCTATTGCCATATGATAATTTTATAATGTCTCCTGGAACAATAAGTTCTGAATCTATTTCTTGCTCAACACCACCACGAATTACCCTAGTTCTATCTTTGATAAATGTTTCCAATTTCTCTAAGGTATTTTCAGCATGATATTCACGATAAAACCCCAATCCTGCATTAACCAACACGGCTAAACTTATAACTATCACCTCTACCCATTCTTGTAAAAAAGTAGTTATTATAACTGCACCTATAAGTATAAAAATAAGTGGACTAGTAAGTTGTTCAAGAAATATTTTGAACGCAGTCTTTTTTTCTTTATTTTTAAAAATATTTCTACCGAATTCTAATATTCTTTTTTCACTTTCTTCATTTGAAATTCCAGACTGACTTGTTTCAAGAATTTCAAATATTTCATCCTGTTCCTTACCCCAAAACATTTCGTTTGTTTTATACTCTTTCATTATTCTGTAACAAATGTAAATTTATATTTTGAAAAAGGAATAGTCTCTTGTGTCTTTTCTGGCAAAACCTCAGTAAGGGTAACTTTTACTCCACCAATGTCTTGTTTTTCATCTAAAGTTAAAGTTCCTCTATTATTTTTTCCATAATTATTAGTAACCTGAACTTTAACCTTTACTGTTCCAGCCCAAATACACTGAACACTCTTTGGGCAACGACTATCTTCTACAAGTTCAAGAGCTGTAACAGATGTAATGTCTTTAGTACTAGAAACAACTTTCTCGTTAAATAAAGTGAAACTTTTAACCATAGAATCTAAAACAGAAACTACTGCTTGTGTATCAAATTCCTTAATACCTGAATCCTTTGGATAATTAGCAAAATTTGTAGAATGAATTGTATGTTCTACTGCATAACACTGACTATTTCTGACTATTCTATAACTAGTAGTATCGTAGTAGTTTCCGGCAGCACCTTCACTTAAGGTTATTTTAGTGTAAATTAAACCATTTATATCTAAAGTCCCCTTTTCTCTTTCACCGTTTCTAGGAACTAAACAATTTTTGACTTCTTCTGGATCACTACTTGTTCCTACAGAGAATGTGGCTTCACTAAAATTTGTATTAGGTTGAAATTCTTTTGGTATTACTAACTTTGCTAACACAATACCTAAAGACTGTGTATTTGTACGCCAAGATGGTGTATACCCTATATCTCCACCAGAAATATGTAAATTACTAGGATACGAAAAAGAAATAGTTTTTCCTTGATCAGTAAATTTTGATATACCATTTACATCTGTATCATTTGAGCTGTTAGCTACACAATTCTCATAAGTCGTAGCACCTCCTTCTTGCAACATAGCATCACTACCTTTACCTATAAAAACTACATTATCTTTCTCATAGCGAATACCTGAACCTGACATAACTTGATCAAGATCAAAACTCCTACCATCTGAAAGTACTAACTTAAGAGTTTCTGTTCCAAAATAAGCGTCCATACTCCCATTTGTACAAAAGAAATGTACAACTTCCTTTTGGTTCAAATCTTGCTTAGTATTTTTGAAGAGAAAATAAGCACCAAGTAAAACCAGTGTGATAGCTAATAAACTAACAAATTTATTGTGTGTTTTCATCATTACTTTATTATACAGCAAACTAAGATAGTAAAAGTAGAACCTTGGCGAGCTTAAGTTCATCGAAGCTATATCTTTGTCCTAGAGCTTTCCAAGCTGGAGATAACTTATCACTACCTTTTTTATCAAAAGCTTTTATGATTTCTGGAAGACCATTTAAAATATGGCTATCGCAAAGTCCATAAACTTGGTCATAAGAGAGTTTATTTGTAGCTTGCAAAGAAACAAGGTGGTCAACCACAGTACCAAGTGTTAAACCTCGTGCTTTCACTATTTCTTCCAAAGAGCATCCTTCTTTTATTAAAGCTAATGTCTTTTCGACTGTTGTAAGTTTTACTACTTTTTTTCCTTTTACTAGATTTCCTCCAAAAGCTTTTATCATATTACTATGCATTACTTCTAGATCTTTTGTGTCGAGCGCTTCAAAAGAACCTTCTGCTTGCAAAGAATTGTCTCTAAAATTTCTATCCATCAATAAAACTTCTGGATGAACTTCAAGTGCTCTTTTGTTATAACCAGATAGGCTTATCCCAGAAAAAGTTCTGACTCTGGAAAGTGCTACATAACCTTGTCCATATTCAAAAACATCAGAGAGATCCATTTTAGCTGCATCTAAACTCATTCCTTGGCTTTTGTGCACTGTAATAGCCCAAGCCAAGCGAAGTGGGATTTGCGAAAGACGAGCCTTAACCTTACCATCTTCTTCTACTACCCATTCCATATGAGGAATACTTATTTTTCTACCATCACGAAGTTCTATTATTGGATAACGAGTACCAGCTTCAAAAGAAACAACTGTTCCAAGGGTACCATTCGCAAAACCTACTTGAGGATTATTTTTTGTACACATGACTATTGCTCCAACCTTAAGTTTGAGTTCTTCAGGTGAAAGACATCCTTTTTTAAGTCCTTCTACTAATGACTTACTGCCTTTTGTATCCATCAAGAAAAGTTCCTGCTTTTGAGAAAGTGATGCCAATCGTTCTTCATTTAGCGCATCAACAGCAATATTTTTTGTAAAAAGTTGTGTCGTATCATCCAAAGATTCTTTTTTGTTTTGTGTTCTAGACTGCAATTCTTCATGATGAAAATCTTCAACCGAATTACTTCGTATGGCTGAGAGCAGTGAGAGCAAAGACTGATCTTCTTGTCTGTGTTGCTCTGTTAAGTAACAAGTGATGAGTTTTAAATTTTTCCAAGATGGACTTTGATAAGCAAAGTGTGCAGGAGAACCGAGCTTTGATATTGGTGGAAGTTGAAAAAAGTCTCCGACAAGTATCACCTGTAAACCTCCAAAAGGTTCAGGGTGTCCGCGAAGTGTACGACAAACAACATCTACCATAGAGAGAGTTTGAGCGCTTAACATTGAAACTTCATCTATTATTAAAACCTTTGCATTATTTATACGCCTAACTAAATACTCTTTAGTAGAGAGTGCATCAAGATCATAAGCATCTAAAGAATTCTTGATTCCGAGCCCACTCCAAGCATGTATTGTCATGCCGTGAATATGCGTAGCAGCGATACCAGTTGAAGCAGTGATAGCAGGTTCAATACCGTGATCTCGAAGATACGAAATAAAAGTTCGAGTTACATGAGTCTTGCCGCTCCCAGGTTCACCTGTTAGAAAGACATTCGCTCCAGTCTTCAAAATAGTTAATGCCTGTTTTTGAGTCATAAGTACTTTATTATAACACCTCAGAATAAATCTACTTTTTGAATTTTATTTAATTTTTTTATCTCTGATTCCCTTTTCAAAGCTTCACCTTTTGTTTCAAAAGCTTCGTTGTATTTGAGTTTTACTGGCAACCGTCCACGAGTATATTTTGCCCCTTTTCCAAGATTGTGAGTCTCTAAACGCTTTTCTATATCATTTGTCGATCCGGTATACAAAGTCTTATCTTTACACTCTAAAATATAAACAAAATACATGTATTAATTATACTAGCTAGAACCGTTCTAGCTAACTTCTTGCTTACTTTTTCTTTGAGACTGCTTTTTTCTTAGTTACTTTCTTAGTTGAAACTTTTTTAACTACAACCTTCTTCATTTCACTTTTTGGAGCAACAACTGGAGCAGGCTTTGGTGCACTAAATGGTTGAGACATTTTCTCTATTGCACTTATAAGTTTATCTAACTTGAAACTAATATCAGAGAATTGCTTCTTTGTATCGTCGTTCGAATTATTTGGTTTATATGCGGGGCGAGTATCTGCTGGGCGAGAATATTCTGGTCTTGGTGAATGCCTATCATTAAACTCTCTTTTGCCTCCTCTGGTATCACTTGGGTCTCGTTTTTTATTAAAACAGTCACTACAGAAAACAGGCTTCTCTCCTGTCGGTCGAAATGGTACTTCACAGTTTTTATTACATTCACTACAAACTGCCTTATACATAGGCTTATCTCGATCTCCTCCATAAGACTGACCTCTGTCTACACCCCAACTCTTATTTTGAAATACTGGTTTATCTCTTTTACTTCCTCCAAACCCACCTTTATTGTCTCGGAAATTTTTCATACCTAAAGTCTATGCTTTTTGAAGCTAATTAGCAATTTTAAGCGTGTGTTCCTGCGACAAAACCAGTTGTCCAACAAAGTTGTAGTGAGAAACCTCCAGAAGGCCTATTTACATGCAACAAGTCTCCGGTAATAAATAAATTATCTAATATTTTGGAACGCATAGTTTTAGTGTCCATTTCTAACAATGGCACACCTCCATCAGCAACTACTGCTCGGTCATAACCCATCAACCCACTAATGGTTAACGGTAAAGCTTTCAATTTTTCAACCAATAGTTTGCGTTGCTCTTTAGTAATACTGTGGACTTTAGTATTAGGGTCGATACTTGGGAATAATAACCACATAGCACTTGTCATACCTGCAGGCACTATTTCACCAACAATATTTTTTATAATTTTATTTTTATTAGCATCAAATACAGAAATTATTTTTTCTTCTAAAATCTTAGAATTAATCCCTGCAAAAACATCAATCTGCGCAGTGACTATCCCATCATGCAACAAATCTGCTACCTTTTTAGCACTGTTTAAAATAAGAGGTCCTGAAATACCAAAATGAGTAAATAAAATGCTACCTGTTTTTGAAAAAACTTTTTGTTTTAAACCATTTCTTTCAACAAAAAAATTAATTTTCATAGAATCAAGAGAAACTCCAGATATCAAGTGTCCCCAGGACTCTTTGGTCGCCAATGGCACAATAGTAGGAGTAGGTGTATTTATACTGTGCCCAAGAGCTTTAAGCCAATTAAAACCATCTCCTGTTGAACCTGTCTCTGGATGAGATAATCCTCCTGTAGCTAAGATATAAGAAGTCGCAGTATAAGTAACATCACCAGAGATAACACCCACAACAAGTTTATCTTCTTTGAGAATACGAGAGACTTTTGAATTAGATCTTACAACAACACTACCATCCTTTAAATATCTTTCTAGTATTGTAAATACATCAAAAGCTTTTTCTGTATGAGGAAAAACGCGTTTATGTGCTTGTACAACTAATGGTAAATTTAATTTTTCAAAAAAATTAAATGTATCTTTATTGTTGAACTGGGCAAAAGTAGAATATAAAAACTGTGCAGAATTTCCATAATATTTCAGTAGTGCGTGCATATCCTCTTCAGCGTTAGTGA
Organism: Minisyncoccota bacterium; assembly: GCA_017991515.1. Classification (GTDB taxonomy): domain Bacteria; phylum Patescibacteriota; class Minisyncoccia; order Phycocordibacterales; family UBA9973; genus UBA4124. The sequence continues at coordinate 29,295 of JAGOQI010000003.1, forward strand.
TATTACATCGACCACCTCCACTAATCTTCAACTTTTTACCAAGAGTTGTATTTTTCTCAAGTAGTAAAACCTTTTTACCCAACTGTGCTGCACGGCCCGCGGCCATCATTCCTGATGCCCCACCACCAATCACGATTACATCATAAGTTGTTTTATTTTCTATCACAAATTATTTTGATCTTAATTCTCCAATAATCTCTTCCAAATCTTTATGTCGTTCTTTTATACTTTGGCTTTTTATAAGCCAAAAGGTTTTATTCTTAAATTCATTTATAAATTCATAATCGTGAGTTACTAGGAGTATCGTACTTTTTGAAACATTACAAGCATCAAGCAATATTTGCCAAGTGACTTCGTCTAAATGGTTTGTTGGTTCATCTAAAACTATGAAGTCTGGACTGGTTCCAAACACGAGAGCAAAACGTATACGCATGCGCTCTCCACCAGAGAGTGTCGAGATAGGTACATCCATTTTGTCACTATCAAATCGCATAGCTCCGAGTGCCGCGCGACCTTTTTCGTCTATAAGCCTAAGTCTTTCTGTGACAACTTCAAGAGCACTTTTTGTCCCATCAAACTCTGCGTGTTGATCAAAATAACTAGTAGTTAAGTCCTCAGCCCAAGTAACACTCCCGCTTGTAAAAGGTTCATTCCCTGTCAGACATTTTAAAAATGTAGACTTACCTGAACCATTTCTTCCTAAAAGCACTATATGTTTTCCTGTACGAAGTTCTAAGTTTATATCTTTGAAAATATCACCCTTGTTGCCTTTGTAACGAAACCTAGCATCTTCTACACGACAAAGAAGCTTGCCTCCGTGAAAATCTGCGCCCCCATGTCGTAATCTTATAGCAGATCTTTTGTCGCTAGCTCTAGGAGCTTCTTTTTGTTTTTCTTTAAGCTCTTGTAGCTCAGCTTTTCTTTTCAAATAAGCAGAAACTTCTTTCCCTCGAAAGGCTTTTGATTCTAAAATAGGCATCATCGCCATTAACTGTTTTATACGTCTAGAATCTTTATCAAAATCTCTTTGCATACCAGCAATACGAGTGAGCCTGTTGTCTATATAATCCTGATAACCTCCTTCAGAAATATAAACTTTTTTATTTACTACCTCTGCCACCTTTGTTGCGACTGCATCTATCATCAACCTATCATGAGAAACAAATAAAACTCCACCTCGATAATCAGCTAAGAGTTTAGTTAGTTCTAGACGACTAACAATATCTAAATGGTTCTCAGGTTCATCAAGAAGTAGAAAGTCTGGAGAAACAGCCAAACCTACACTCAAAGCCAAAATTTTTTGTTGACCTCCAGAAAGGAATCGGCAACCCTTGGAAATATTTTTTTCTAAATTAAAACCAAGAACAAAACCACTAGCGAATACTTTTTTATATAAAGATATACCGGCATATTTATTTATATATTCTTCTATGGTTAATTCTAAATTTTCATCCCCAAACTCTTGCGGAACATAGTGAGTACGAATGTGACCATTTTTCTCTATTGTTCCTGAAGTTTGTTCAATTGATCCTGTTATTATTTTCAAAAGTGTAGACTTACCTGTACCATTATCCCCAACAATACAAATTCGTTCATCATCTGTAAACTTAAAAGAAACACCCTCTAAAATGGATTTTTCAAAAAAAGATTGAGTTATATTTTTTACAGATATAGTTTTTGACATAGAAATACAAGGTCTTCGAGTTTACACTAGTACTGTGTACTTGCCTTGCAATCTGAAGCCCTTACTATATAAGGGTTATAATATCATTATTATACTACAAAAAAATATAAAAACAATTTTTATATTTTTTCACTCTTTCCTCTATTATGCGGAGAAAAAATTCTATTCCACCAAGGCTTTACTATTCTGTGATGTTTAAACAAAACATGATCTAGAGTAAAGACTTCTGGTTGAACAAGAAGATTGAAAGAAATACCATAAAGTAAAAGATGTGGCCAGACTAACTCTCTAAAATAAAATAGTGACAAGGTTATATAAAACAAGCTAACTAAAACAGTTAACCTTATTTCAAAACCTAAAATAATAAACAAGCCTATTATTATTTCAACTATACCAGCTCCGAGTGTCACAAGAAGTGGGTCTGACGGGAAAAGCCAGTGAAAATTTGTTAAATGCCAAGTATTAACTACATCTATTGTAAGTTCTGGGTGTAAAAGCTTGACTGTTAGTCCTGCGTATAAAAGAGCAAAGCCATACATAATACGAACGATAACAGTTTCATATTTTTCAAATTTTTTAAATTTTCTGAGGGGTCCAAAAAGATATTTATCAACAGAGAAAACTCTCATCCCAAACAAAAGTAGAACTATTAATTCTCCTAAGTAGTTAAAATAAGTAAAAATATAAGAACCAAATAGACTAAAGCTAAATAAGAAAATAATAATCCCTAAAAATGCAGCCAACTCAGTCATAAAACCTATAGCAATCATAGCGCTTATAAAATAAAGAGATATCTTAAATACTTGTTGAATAGGAAAAGAAGACAAATAAAGCTCTGGTCCTAAGAAAGAATTACTATAAGCAGAGAAGAAAAGAGCTATAGCAACAGTAAAACGAACAAAGTGAGGACCGAAATGAGCATACTTTTCAAAAAACTTGTCTATCCCCTTACCTACACCATGTCTTCTGAGATAATAGTTTATAGCTAGAACTGATATTATCGACAACCCTATAATAATAGTTAGCCTTATATTATTACTATTTTTTAGAGCATCAAAAGCATGTGAGCTCAGAGGGCCTTTTATACTAGACCAGAAAGTATCATGAGGTAGAACATACGCCTCATGAGCAAATGTTTTTCTAAAAAGAATTAAGAAACTCAGAGTAGAAAGAGTTATTATTTTAAACATATGTATATTGTACACCTATCAAAAACCTTAACAAAGCTCGCTTGTTTACTTATTCTAAAGTATAATAGCTTCATAATTAGATTAATATAAAAATATGGGAAAAAGAACAACATCACTAAGAGGGGGCGTAAAGTCAAAACGATCACATAAAACAAAGAAAAGACTTGAGGTAAAGCACACTATGCTAAAAGCAAAAGCTGCAAAGAAAAAAGTATCAAAAAGAAAAGTTACTAAAAAGGTAGTAAAGAAATAATAAAAAAAATCCCCAAATGGGGATTTTTTTATTTAAGGTTTAATAAATGTTCTACTCTTTCTTTTGAGATACCTTCAGAATCAAAACCGTGTTTTGAAATCATGGAAGCAGCATACTTTGCGCCCAAGTGGTGTGGCATGATGACATAAGAAGCTCCAGCATCATATAGCTCTTTTGCGTCTATATTATTATTAGCTATTACAACAACAATACCTTGATCATTTGTTTTACGATAATATTTAACGAGTAGTATATTTGTCTTATGTTCTGGAATAGTTGAAATAATTAATCTAGAAGTAGAAAAATCTATTTCTTGCAAAAATTCTATATCTTCTGCATCTCCATATCTAAACGGAATATTTTCTTTTTGGAGTTTTTTTATAGAAGTTGGATTATAGTCCACGACAATAAAGTTACTACTTATCCCTGAGGTACTTTTTACAAATTCATGACCCACTCTATCATAACCAAAGATTACTATATCAGGACCATTTTCAGCCGTTTCATTTTCTATGTGTGTTTTTTTATAAATAGAAATAAACTTAAGGAATCTATATAATTTCTTGTAAATATTGTCAGCGTAAAGTATCAAATAAGTAGATCCTGCAATAGTAATAATACCTACCAATGTCACCAAAGAAACAGTTTGTTCATTTATATGACCTAGACTAAAACCAAGAGCAACTAATATCAAAGAAAACTCACTTATTTGTGCAACAGTAAGCCCTGCCATAAATGAAGTTTTAGTTCGATACTTCAATGTATTCATCAATATAAATACTATTAAAGGATTTCCAATAAGAACAAAAGCGGAGAGAATAAGTGCCGGAATTAAAATAACAGAAAGCTGACTGAGTACCATTTGAGCTCCAAGCAGTATGAAAAATATTAAAATAAAGAAATCACGAAGAGGTTTCATTCGAGCCCCTATTTCATAAGCAAATGGAGAAACAGCTAACATCACACCGGCAACCAAAGCCCCTATTTCAATAGAGAAACCTATAACATGAAAGAGTGATGAAAGACCCAACCCCCAAGCAATAGAAAAAATAAATAAAACTTCTTGATTTCCTCCGACAAAAGATATAACTTTTGGCAAAATATATTTACTAATAAAGTAAAGTATTACAGAGATAGCTCCTCCTAAAACAAACAGCCGCAATAACTCTCCTCCAACAGCAAAGCTTTCTCCTCCTGTTGAGGCAACAGAAGAAACAGCTGTGACTGCCAACAAAATAAGTGTTGCTACTAAATCTTGGACTAAAAGAAAACCTATAGAAACTTTTCCATAAAGCTTATTCATATCTCCCCTGTCGGTCAGAAGTTTTAAAATAATAATAGTACTACTAAATGTCAGGGCGACAGCAATATACAAAGAAGCAGAAATATCAAAGCCTAAACTCTTCACCAGGAAAAATCCAAACACAGAAGTAAATAATATCTGACCTATACCAGTGACCAAAGATGTCTTCCCCACCTCTTTTACAATAGATGGATTGAGAGTCAGTCCTACAATAAAAAGAAGTATAGAAATACCTATTTTAGAAAAAAGCTCCATTTCTTCTTTTGAGTGCAACAAATCCAGTGCATAAGGTCCAACTAAAATACCAGTTGCGATGTATCCTACAATAAGTGGTTGTTTTAAAACCCTCATAAACAAAGCGATCAAAGTAGCTATAACTAATATAATAGAAAGTTCCAAAAATATTGGCATGTGCAAGTATTATATCAGGAAATTTTCCTATGATATAATTTTAATTATGAAATATGGTCTGAAGAAAGGCTTTACCTTGATAGAACTATTAGTTGTAATAGCTATCATAGGAATACTCGCATCTGTAATAATGGTTTCTATAAATTCAGCCAGAAGAAAAGCTAGAAATTCGAAAAGATCTTCGGATATTGTCCAACTAAGAAGCGCTTTTAATCTTGGTATTAATTCAGGTTCAATAATAGATAGCTACACAGTTCCAACACCAATACCAGACAATAAAGGCTGGGTGTGCGTTAGTACTACATGCTATGGAGGCTGGCAAGGGTATCCTCATAAAGACACAGTGGATGCTTATTTAGCAGCATTTTTACCAATCAAACCAACAGACCCGGATGATACCTCAAGACTATACGGGGGTTATATTTATAACAGTAACTATGGAAAAACCGGGAGCACAGGGGTTGTGGTACCCGTAGGCCCAACTATTTTATGGTTATTAGAAGTACCTGCAACTTATAGTCAGTGCGCTCCTGGTGTTCCTTTTTGGACATCTTCATCATACCTAGAGTGTGCTTTGAGTCTTTAAAATACACTATGTTACAATAAAAATATATGCCGCCCGAAGAAAATCACATAGAAACAGCGCTTGAGTCTGCAGAGAAAAAAATTGAGCAAGTGGCTACAGAGATGGAGGTTAAACTACCAAAAGGAACACTACCTTTACTATAAGAATAATCACCTTGATATTTATTGTCGGAGGATTAAGTATTCTCGGAAGCGTTTTTACCGACTTCTCTGTACCTAAAGGTGGTGGTTTTACCTTGCATACATATAGACTTATAACAGGAGTAGTTTTTCTGGGAGTAGCCTATGGTATGTACACCCATCAGAGATGGTCGCTGTGGTTATATGGAATAATAGTGTTTATCGGCTTTTTCCTAAACTTCACCCTCGCTATTGCTCCCGCACTTTTAGTTATTTATCTTTATACCCAAAGAAAGATGTTCACCCCAGGGATACTCGACGAAATTTCAAATAAATTTTTTGACAAAGTTCAAACTAAATACAATTCTATATTTTACTCAAAACAACCTTAATTTGACATTACACGATTAAAATATTAGATTAGTGTAAACTAAAACTCATTAATATGATTGTAAATGCTATTTACTGGGAAGACTTAATTAAGGCTGAAAAAAGGATAGTCGAATCTGCTATAAGATTCTTAAACAAACCAAGTAGTAATCAACTACGCGCCTGTATGGAATGCGAATTAGAAGATTACTCTGATTTATTAAAGGAAGACATCAAAGAATTCAGAATAAGAGAGGAGGCTATTTTAAAACTTGAATCCGGAGACCTAAAAGCATGGAACGAATTTGGCCAAGGATCGAAAGATTTGTTTCATCAATATCCTGATCTAAAAAAAGATTTTTTAGAAGCTGCACTGGAAAGAGGTATTGAGTTCTCTGTAGAAAATTAAATTATTTAAAAAGTCTAAAATTTTAGACTTTTTTTATTTCCAAAAATTACTGCTGGGGTGCAAGGACTCGAACCTCAATAAACGGAACCAAAATCCGTTGTCCTACCATTAGACGACACCCCAATATTTAAACTTGCCAGCAATTTATAACATAAATTGCTTATGATTTCAATTCTGTACCAGTCATTTCTAAAAATGCTAATTCTAGAGGAAGTACCGGTATAGCAGCGTAAGCTATACGCTCTACAGCAGTAATCATAGCGACGATACTATTAGAGGAAATAACTTCTGCGCCTTCAACTGCCCCCTTCTTGATGATCTCAATATACTTTTCATTATGCTTAGCTTCTATTTCTTCTCGAAGTTTTGGAGCATAGCGATACATCAAACTCATACGCATAGTGTCGAGCATTAGCTCAGCGAGCAACATCATATCTGTGTGGTGATCATTACTTTTTGATAAAACAGTATAAGCACTATCCATATCTTTATTTATCAAAGCATCATAAAGATCGTGAATAACAGAGAGTGATGGAGCGCCGGTAACTCTTTCAACAAGTTCACGATTTATATTTCTATCCGTGGAAGCAGAAATAGTTTTTTGCAAAAGTCCATAAGTATCTCGGAAAGATCCGTCTCCAAGAAAACCTATCAAAGCCGCAGCTTCGTTGTCTATCTTTACTTTTTCTCTCTTGGCAATGTCTTCAACTATAGTTGTCAAAATTTTCTCTGTAGGCTTACGAAAAGAAAATACCTGGCAACGAGATAGTATTGTCTCTGGAACCTTATCAAACTCTGTTGTTGCTAGTATAAAGACTACATGAGTTGGAGGTTCTTCGAGAGTTTTAAGAAGTGCATTAAATGCTTCTTTTGTAAGCATGTGGACCTCGTCAATAATGTAAACCTTAAACCTTGAAGAGAATGGGAAAGACCGAACAGCTTCACGAAGTGCTCTAATATCGTCTATACCTCGATTTGAAGCGGCATCTATCTCAATAATGTCTTCTGGGCTAGTACCAATAGACTTAGCAAAAATACGAGCCACAGAAGTCTTACCAGTCCCCCGGCTACCAGTGAAAAGATAGGCTTGGGCAAAAGAGTTGTTAGTTATGGATTGCTTTAAAACAGAGACTATATGTTCTTGGCCTACTACTTCTTCCCAATCAGAAGGTCGGTATTTGCGGTATAACACTTGGCTATTAGTCTCTTTTATCATGATGACCATTGTACCAAAAAAGTAAAAACCCCGCTAAATAATAACGGGGCTAGTAAGTTTTCTACTAATTAATCTGATGAATTTTTAAATTAAAACAAAATCCATTACCATTTTTTGCAATTTTTAAAATAGCTAAGCCTTCAAAAATATCACCCTTAGAAGATTGTATTTTGTTAATAATTTCTAAATTATCATGCAAACAAAGAGATGAGCAACAAAAAGATGCTTGGTCACCAATCTTTCCTTTTTCGTCTACAAGATTATTAACTAACTCAGCTAAAATACTTTTTTTGTTTTGACCTTCACATTTTAATAAATTTAAAATTTTTGGGTCCAAAACTTTTTTTATAATTTCTTTGTGAATATGATCTCTAATGCGTTGGACATTAGAATCAAAATCAGACTGGGCTTTTAAAAGTCTTAACTCTGACTGATTTAAAGCGGATTTTTCTGCTGCTGCCACTAAGATGAGCGGTTTAGTTTGGATTACCATAAAGAATAGTTTTTCTTTAAGGTTATCACCTCTTAACCTTTTGTCAAAAATTCTTCCACTATAGCATTTACTTCTCCTGAATTATTAGCTCTTTCCATAAGCGCTATACGAAGCTCTTTAGCACCTGCAAAACCCGTGACATAAGCTTTCATATGCTTCTTTATGATATTGAAACTTTTTATATCTCCCAACATTTTTTCATAAAGCTGACAGTGCTCCACCATAACAGTAAGTCTCTCTTGTATAGTTATCGGTTTTATATTTGAAACAGAAGCTCCTCTTTTGGTATCAAAAAACTTTTTGATAAATGGAAGCTTGCGCAATATCCACGGAGCACGCTTTGGTAAGGTTGCGACGACACCTCTACTCTCATCAAAAAACCAAGGATTTCCAAAAAGTGCCCTGCCTACCATCACCCCATCAGCACCACTTTGCTCTGCTTTCTCTCTACCATCTGCCAGAGAAACAACATCGCCGTTCCCTATGATAAGAGTGTTTGGAGCTATTTCATCACGGAGTTTTACAATCTCTTTTATATAATCCCAATTTGCTGGAACCTTGGACATGTCTTTGCGAGTTCGAGCATGCACACTAAGGACTGCAATATCTTGTTTCAACAGAAATCCTATCCAGCTTTTTATTTCAACACTGTTATAACCTACACGAGTTTTTACTGAAATTGGAATATCCTTACCTGAACTTTCTACTCCCTTTTTTGCAGCTGCTATAACACTACTGGCAACTTCTGGAGTTTTGATCATACCCGCACCAGAGCCTTGTTTTTCAATAGACTTATCAGGACAACCCATATTTATATCTATGCCATCAAAACCAAGCTCAGCACATAACTTGGCAGCTGCTTCCATATTTACAGGATCTGCACTGAAGAGCTGAGCTACTATAGGACGCTCAACTTCACTAAAGGCTAGATCTCTTTTAAGCATTTCTCTGCCGGCACTATTTAGACCATTAGCAGAAACGAATTCTGTCCACATAACATCTGGTTTTCCATACTTGGAGATAAGGAGTCTAAATGCCGGATCGGTAACATCTGCCATTGGCGCAACAGCAAAAAAAGGTTTCTTATTATTTTTTAATTCTGACCAAAAGTTCATTGTTCTTCTTCTACGGTTTTTATACCTTCATCAAATTTATAAATTATTTTGCTTGGGAAACGGACATCTATATAAAGGAGCTTTTTATTTGGATTATGGAACTTTGACGAAAGTGGTTCAGTTCGAATACCAGAGAAAACATATTCCAAAGAAGTTTCGACATTATTTCTCGGATCAATTATTATTTTAGATATTGATTTATTGTGCAGAAAATCAATATCAAGTTGTCGCTCTGAAACATAGTCAAAAGTAGTAGGTATTATGTTTATAGCCAACAATCTTTCTGAAATTTCAGTAACATCTTTTATATTATCAACACTTAAAGCTGAAAAAGGAAGTTCCTTAACAACTAAGTCTACAAATATTTTTGAATAAGCTGTTCCAGAAAAAACCGGGGCTTTACTATAAACAAATCCTTGTTTATCCATAAAATAACAATCTTCCTGATTTTTCCCACACCAAAGAAATTCTGCTTGAAACTCTTTTATATCTACTTTTATAGAATGAAAATCTGCTCTTTTAATATTTATAGTTTCTATTCTAGAAAAATTATTTTTTACTTTTTCTTTTATAGATCTTTCATTGATTAGAAAAATACTACTCTTAGGAAATATCCATAAATACTTCCCTACTAATTGTTCTTTAATATTGTCCTCTATGTCAATCTTGCTTATAACCTCTGTTCCTAAAACTTCAATATTAAAAACTTGAAACTTTGGATGTCTCAATAAAAATCCAATGCCGAACAAAAATAAAAGTGTTAAAAATATCTTAAAAAATCTTTTCCAAGAAAATTTCTTTTTTTCAGTCTTTACAGACTTTTCTTTGAGAACAGAAGCTTGATAGTTTCTTTCATACATAAGGATTTATTTACCAAGCACATCTTTGCCTATATATGGTCGAAGTACTTCTGGAACCAAGATTGTGCCATCTGCTTGTTGATAGTTCTCTATGATAGACGCCAAAATTCTTGGAGTGGCCACAAGGGTATTGTTGAGTGAGTGGGCATAGCGAAGTTTTCCTTCTTTGTCTTTATATCTGATATTTAAACGGCGAGTTTGGAAATCATGAAAGTAAGAAGAGGAATGAGTTTCTCTAAACTTTTCTTGTGAAGGAACCCAGACCTCTATATCGTATTTCTTAACCTGGCCCAGACCCAAATCTCCTCCGCAGTTTGTAACAACATGATAGTGAAGACCAAGTTCTTGCAAAAGAGTTTCTACATTTTGAGTTATTTCTTCATGCAAAGATACAGATGTCTCATGAAGAGCTTCACACAAAACTACTTGTTCTAATTTGAAAAATTCATGCACTCTGATTAGGCCCTTTACATCTTTACCATGACTTCCTGCCTCTCTACGAAAACATGGAGAGAAAGCTATATACTTTTTAGGTAAATCTTCCAAAGACAATACTTCATCACTGTGATAACTCATCATTGCTACCTCACCAGTACCAGCCAAATAACTATCGTCTTGAGTTTTATACAAATCATCTTCACCTTGAGGTAAATATCCGGAACCAAAAAGAGTTTGTTTGTTTACAAGAGATGGAACAGAAAGTGGGCTATAACCTTTTTTAACTAAAGCATTTAAAAAATATTGCCAAAGTGCAAATTGCAAAAGCACTCCATCATTTTTCAAAAAGTAACCACGGAAACCAGAGACCTTTGCACCTCTTTCAAAATCCACCATATCAAGTGCTTCCATAAGCTCTGTATGATCTTTTGGTTTAAAATCAAAAGCAGGTTTTTCTCCAAAGACATGGTGCTCAACATTATCCGCATCATCTTTACCTTCTGGTACAGACATATCTGGGATATTTGGTACTTGAAGCATAAGCTCTTGCCAAACCTTTGTGACTTCACGAACAGTCTCTTCAGCTTTTTGGACCTTCTCTTTAATAGGCTTCAAAGCCTCTATCATATTTGCTCTTTCATCAGGAGAAGCTTTTGCCACAGCGTCTGAGAGTTCATTTTGTTCAGCTCGGAGATTTTCAAAGATATTTAGAGCTTCTTTTCTTCTCTCTTCAGCTACCAAAAGTTCATCTACATTAAAAGATAAGTGCTTCTTTTTTACAGCCTCTTTGATAAGTTCTGGGTTTTCCCGAATGAATTTAATATCTAACATTCCTTCATAGTACCAAAGTTGGTACAATTATTCCAACATGGAAGACTTTCCCATAGAAGAAATTGACCCATTTATATCTTTTCCCTCTCTTGCCGAAATACCCCAAAAACCAAAGCGGTTATATATCCGAGGTTCCTTAGAGCAAATTAAAAATAAAAAAGTTATCGCTATTGTTGGTTCTCGAGCTTGTACTAGTTATGGGACAAATGCTTGCCGAACTCTGATAGAAGGTCTCCGTGGATACAATGTTGTAATAGTCTCAGGTCTGGCTATGGGGATAGATGCTGTCGCTCATAAAGTTGCTCTTGAAAATAATCTCACCACTATTGCTTTCCCTGGTTCGGGATTGTCTTGGAAAACTATTTATCCTGCTATTAACAAAGGCTTAGCTAAAGAAATATTAAACCACGGTGGCGCACTTATTTCAGAATATGAAGCAGAAACAAAAGGTGCTATTTGGACATTTCCACAAAGAAACAGATTGGTCGCAGGTATTGCCGATATTGTGATAGTGATAGAAGCTCAAGAAAAGTCAGGAGCGCTTATTACCGCTAGACTTGGAACTGAATACAACAAAATAGTCGGTGCGCTTCCGGGAAGTATTTATAATGATTCTTCCAAAGGTGCAAATTGGCTACTGCGACTTGGTGCTGTGCCTATCACAAGTAGTGCGGATATTTTGCAGGAGTTAGGGCTACAAGCCAAAGATGTACCTATAGAAGCGCTACTTTTAAATGAAAAAGAAAGTAAAGTCTTAGAAGCTTTGAATGAGCCAAAAACTAAAGACGCTATTATAGAAGAAGTTGGTATAACTAGCGCCGAAGCTAATGTCGTCTTCTCAACTTTAGAAATAAAAGGATTAATAAAAGAAACTTACGGACTAGTAGAGAGAATTGCATAATTTTCAAAAAAATGTAGGATTAATAAAAACCCATAGTGAATGCCGATAAATAAAAATTATTGTTCCAAACCAAAAGGATCTCCTTCATACTTTTTGAGAAAGATCCAAAACCGCAAGAAAAATTAGTATAAAAAATTAAAGAAAGGCCACCTGATGAGGTGGTTTTTTGTCGAGTGAAATTTGCCATTTTTTTTCTGGCATGGTACTACTGCATGCACAAGCTATGAATTTACTTATCGTTGAATCGCCATCAAAAGCGAAAACTATAGAGAAATATTTAGACGGCGCATACACCGTGCGTGCTTCTGTTGGTCATGTTCGCGACCTTCCAAAGTCCAACAAAAAAGCTATAGATATAGAAGCTGGTTTTGTTCCTCATTATGAGATTAGTAAAGGTAAAGACAAAGTAGTTGCCGAACTCCAAGACCTTGCAAAAAAAGCCAAAAGTATTGTCTTAGCAACCGACCCGGACCGTGAAGGAGAAGCTATTTCTTGGCATATAGAAGAGATATTAAAGGCTGACAAAAAGGTTAAAGCTCCTATTACTCGTGTAGCCTTTAATGAAATTACAAAAGAAGCAATTCTTGAAGCTTTGAAACACCCTAGAGCTATTGATACAAATCTACGCAAAGCTCAAGAAGCTCGACGAGTACTCGACAGACTTGTTGGTTATGATCTCTCTGGAATTATCTGGCAAAAAGTTCGCTATGGTTTATCTGCTGGTAGAGTTCAGTCTCCTGCTCTTCGCATCTTGGTTGAGAGAGAGCGAGAAATCAAAGCTTTTATCCCAGAGACATATTGGACACTATCTGCTCTATGTAATACTGATAAAAAGACTGCAATAACTTTCTCTTGTACAGAAGAACCTAGAGATAGAAAAGTTGTCGAACAAATACTCTCTGACGGAAAATCAAAAACTTGGTATGTAAAAGAAGTAAAAGAAAGTGAACAAAAGAGATCTCCTCGTGCACCCTTTACTACTTCAACACTTCAACAAACTGCCTCATCAAGACTAGGATTTTCTCCAAGTCGCACTATGCAGGTCGCACAAAAACTTTATGAAGCGGGACACATCTCGTATATGCGTACTGACTCGACAACACTTTCAAAACAAGCTCTTGTTTCTATTTCTTCATTGATAGAGAAAAAGTACGGAAAAGAATATTTGGAAACTCGAGAATATAAAACTAAATCAAAAAATGCCCAAGAAGCTCACGAAGCTATCCGACCAACTCATGTTGAAAAATTGAGCGCTGGAAATAATGAAGAACAAAAAAGACTTTATGCGCTTATTTGGGAAAGAACAGTTTCCTCACAAATGGTAGATGCTAAACTTTTGAAAACTCGTATCTTAGCAAATGTTAAAGACAATAGTATCCCAGACTTTTCTGTAAATGGTAGTCAGTTACTTTTCGCTGGATGGCTTTCAGTAGACCAAGGCGCTCGTGGAGAAGATGTAGAATTGCCACCAGTTAAAAACGGGGACGCTTTAGAACTAGTTGAACTAACTGATTTAGAAAAACAAACAGAACCACCAAATAGATATTCAGAAGCTGGGCTTGTTAAAGAACTAGAATCTCGAGGTATTGGCCGACCTTCTACTTATGCAGCCACTATTAGTACTCTTGAGATCCGTGGATATATAGAAAAAATAAATCGCTCACTAAAACCAACAGATACAGGTGAAGTTGTTTCAACTTTCTTGGAACAAAACTTCATGGAATATATTTCCGATACATTTACTGCTGATATGGAAGACCGACTAGATGATATTGCTTCTGGAGAGCGAGACTATGTGAAAACTTTGAAAGAGTTTTATACTCCATTTAAAAAAGAAGTTAAAGAAAAAGAAAAGCTGGACAAAGCAACAACTCTGGAAGTAGCTGATGCAAAATATAAATGCCCTAAGTGTGGTAGCGGTATGATAGTCAAACTTGGCCGTGGTGGTAAATTCCTCTCTTGTGATAAGTATCCTGATTGTGATGGAGCTCTAATGATAGATGGTACAGAAATAAAAAAGGATGAACCTATTGGTATTGATCCGGAAACAAAACTTCCTATTTTTGTTCTTATTGGAAGATTTGGTCCATATGTTCAACTAGGACTTAAACCTGAAAAAGTAACAAAGCCAAAAAAGGATCCAAATGCTCCTAAAGCGCCTCGAAGAAAAAAAGGTGATCCGAAACCTGAAAAAGTAGTTCCTATAAAACCAAAAATGGCTTCTATTCCTAAAACTATAGATCCAAGTACTGTAACTGTAGAGATGGCGCTTAAATACTTGTCCCTACCTAGGACTCTAGGGCTTCATCCTGAGAGCGAAAAAGAAGTCACTGCTAACAATGGTCGCTTTGGTCCATATGTTGCCCATGATGGCAATTTCCGCTCTATAAAAGCACCACTGGATGTTTATACTATTACCCTAGAAGAAGCTTTAGTGCTTTTAGCAATACCCAAGAAACCTAGAGGTTTTCAAAAGAAGCAGAAATAAAAAAAGCGCCCTTCTGTAGAAACAGATTGACGCAGACATTGTATGTATCCAAAGTTAAGTAAAGTAAATAATAGATAACTATTACTGACTAAACTAACAAAATTAGTATAATTATATATCATGAAAAGTAAAGAGTCCCAGCTAAATACCATATTTGAGGCTAGCCAAAAGACTTTTGAAGCTATTGAAAAAGAGCTAGTAGAAAAGGCATATCATTTTACTGAGAAATACCATACAGATCAGAAAAGAAACAGTGGTGAGCCTTACTTTTACCACGCCATAGAGGTTGCTAAAAACTGCGCCTCTTTAGGAGCTGATGCCACCACTATTGCTGGTGCTCTTTTGCATGACACACTCGAAGATACAGAAGCGACAGAAGAAGAGATACTAGAAAACTTTGGTGAAGAAGTTTTATTTTTGGTTTCAGGAGTTACAAAACTTGGTAAGTTGAAATATCAAGGAGTAGAAAGACATGTGGAGAGTATGCGAAAATTTTTTATTGCACTAGCTGAAGATGTTCGAGTACTACTTATCAAGCTCGCTGACAGACTTCACAATGTTCAAACACTTGAGCATGTTCGCCCTGAAAAACAAAAAAGAATAGCTATCGAAACTATAGAAGTTTATGCTCCGCTTGCTGGACGCCTCGGTATGGGCAAGCTCAAAGGTCTACTTGAAAACTACGCCTTCCCTTTCGCCTATCCAGAAGAATATAAAGAAACAAAAAAATTCTTGGACGAAACTGTACCGGAAGCCATCGGTGTTGTTGAAATTGTAAAAAAAGAAGTAGAAGAAATTTTAATTTCTTTTGGAGTAGATGCCTTAGTAGAGGCTCGGGTAAAACATACTTATAGTCTTTATAGAAAACTTGTGAAATACAATATGGAAAAAGAAAAAATCCATGACATTGTAGCTCTGCGAATATTGGTAAAAAATGTAGCGGATTGTTACCAAGTCTTTGGTCTTATGCATATGCAATGGAAACCTATACCAAATAGAGTAAAAGACTGGATAGCGGTACCAAAGCCAAATGGTTATAAATCACTTCATACAACAGTCATCACTCCAGGCGGCGTAGTCGAAATACAGATAAGAACAGAGGAGATGCACTCTGATGCCGAACTAGGCATAGCTTCACACTTAGTTTATAAAGAAGTAACAACAGGTGAAAAAGTTCCACAAAAACAACAAAGAGCTTGGTTGGCCCAACTAAAAGAACTTTCTAATTTAGTAGAAAGTGTTGATGATATGAATGAGCTCAAACTCGACTTTTTCAACCATCGTATCTTCGTATTCACACCCAAAGGAGATGTGGTAGACCTTCCAGAGGATTCTGGTCCTATAGATTTTGCTTATGCTATTCACTCAGACATCGGAGACACACTGAGCTCTGTAAAAATAAATAGAAAAATGTCGAGCATAGAGACAGTATTAAAAAATGGAGATATCGTAGAGATAACTACTAGCAAAAATGCACATCCAAGTAGTAAATGGTTAGAATATACAAAAACAAGTTTTGCTAGACGCAAAATTAGACACTATATAGAAGAGCACGGAGGATTGGCGGAAAAATTTTTAGCAAAAGAATAATTTATAGAGAAAAGTTTTTGATATTATACAAATCATCCACCTCTTTTTCATCCTCTACTACTTCTTCTTTACTTCTATCATCTAATAGTCCTACCTCTTCTTTTTCTGAAGTTATTTCCTCTGGAGCGTCCTTTGCTACCTGCTCACCTTCTTTACTCGCAATAAAAGCCTTGAAGTTTTCTTCGGTACTTCCTCGTGCTTGTGCCTTTCCAAGAACATCAACTATCACATCTAAATCTTCATTGGAGAAATAATCAATAGTTATCTTGCCTCCTTCTCCGGCTTGTTGAATATGCACTCTGGTACCGAGTTTATCCTGTAAATGCTTTTCTATTTCTAGAAGTTCAGGTGTTGGTAAAAGCTCCTTTTTACGAGCCTTATCTGTCGCTATACGACGAGCTATACGCTCTGCCTCTCGCACTGATATCTTGCGATAAACTATTTCTTTGAAAAGAGTCATTTGTTCTTCTGGTCGGCTTGAGAGCATCAGAAGTGGTCGAGTATGTCCTTCATTTATTTTTCCAGCAGAAAGCGCATCCAAAAATTCTTGTGGCATCAAAAGTAATCTCATAGAGTTTGAAACATGTTCGCGACTCTTTCCAACTTTTTGTCCTATTTGAGCATGTGTGAATTTAAATTCTTCTGCAAGTCTAGAATAAGCTCTAGCTCTTTCAACAGCATTCAAATCTTCTCTTTGAACATTTTCAATGATTGCAAGCTCAAGCTTCATCATTGGATCGTCTCCAACTCGTATAATCACAGGCACTTGTGAAATACCAGCGAGCTTTGAAGCCCGAAGTCGTCGCTCTCCAGCAATGAGTTCATACTCTGTTACCAGTCCTCCATCTGGAGTTTCTTTTTCAATCCGAGAAACAGTAAGTGGTTGTAAGACTCCGTACTGACGAATAGAGTCAGCCAAATCATTAAGTGGACCTTCTTCAAATTCACGACGAGGTTGGTATGGATTCGGGAAAATTTTATCGGTGTCGATAAAGAAAATTGAATTTGAATAAAGGTTAGACATGATCATATAATAACACAAAAATTTTTTGGAATAAAAAATAGACTCTTATTTACTTCCCTGTTAAACCATGTAAAATAAGCTTTGTTACAAAAATTGCCCGAGTGGCGGAATGGTAGACGCGCTCGACTCAAAATCGAGTCTCGTAAGGGGTGGGAGTTCAAGTCTCCCCTCGGGCACCATATGGAAAAGATAATAGTAGTTTGTGGGCCGACAGCTACAGGTAAAAGTGATTATGCAGTAGAGCTTGCCAAGAAAGTTGGTGGTGAGGTTGTTTCTGCAGACTCACGACAGATATACAAAGGTTTAGATATTGGTAGTGGCAAAATTACCAAAAGAGAAATGAAAGGTGTTCCCCATCACTTACTAGATGTCGCAAATCCAAAAAGAGTATTTTCTGTAACACAATATAAAAAACTTGCTGACAAAGCAATCAAAGATATTTTGTCTCGTGGCAAAACTCCTATCATAGCTGGTGGAACAGGCTTTTATATTGATGCTATTATTTGCGACATTGTATTTCCTGCTGTACCTCCAAACAAAACCTTACGAAAAGAATTAGAAAAACTATCTCTTGAAAAATTACAAGAAAAATTAGAAAATCTTGATCCGAGACGTTTCAATCTAGTAGACCAGAAAAACAAAGTTAGACTTATCAGAGCAATAGAAATAGCGACAGTACTGGGATCTGTACCTGAATTAAAGAAAACAAACTCTTACGATGTAGAGTGGATATGCTTGGACTTCTCTGATGACATACTGAAAGAGCGAATTCATATTCGTCTATTCGCGCGAATAAGGGGTATAGTTACAGAGGTAAAAAGATTGCACACTGAGGGTGTCTCTTGGAAAAGATTAGAGTCTTTAGGATTAGAATATAAGTATATGGCTCTTTATTTACAAAAGAAAATCTCAAGAGAAGAAATGGTAAGTGGGATTGAAAAAGATAGTTGGCAATATGCAAAACGCCAAAGAACTTGGTTTAAAAAATACGCAAAATAAAAAATACCTAATTTAGGTATTTTTTATTTTGCGGGCCCACCAGGACTCGAACCTGGAACTGCGGTTTTGGAGACCGATATTTTACCATTGAAACTATAAGCCCGTAACGAAAAGACTATACCAAAAAAGTAGCTCTTGAGCTACTTTTTTGACTTTACAACTTTATGAACTTTTAACTTGATAACTTACTTTTTTGATTCTTTGAAAGTTATAACTTTTCGAAGCTTTTTAGAGTATTTTTTGAACTCAAGTTTGATACCTGCAAGTTTCTTGCGGTTTTTAGTAGACCAGTAAGTCTCGCCTGTTTCTTTATTTACTAATTTCACTAGATTTTGTTGTGGCATAGTGGCAAAACTATATCAGAAAAGCCTATTTTGAGCAAATGTCTTAAGCTTGACTTTTTATAATTAAAGTGTTATTATAATAAAAATTTTAACTCACCAAACCCAAGTTCTTTATTATGACAAATAATATCCCCTACTCACCTCAACATGGTGACAGCTTATCAACAAAAAAAGGCAATCTTTTAATTTGTGTTAAAAAACCAAACAACCCAGGAAAACATTATTTCTATATGGATTCTAAGGGAAACTATTTAGTTTGTGAATATACAAAAAAAACAGGTTTACTGCCTAATAAAACAGAGTGGAATTTCTTGTTTAGCCAAACAAATAAAGTTACTCAACTAACCAATGAACAACTAAGTGTAGCCGAGGATCTTATTGCTTATATAATCCAGGATCATATATATCCGTGGAAAATTACAGAAGTAAGAGAAAATATGGCTCAACTTGCTAAATTTGAACCAGGCCGTAATGTTGGTACTTTCGCTAATATTCCAGGCTTGGCAAAGGTGGCAGAAAAATTTGCAAAAACTGGCTCTTAAAAACTGTTAAAAATTTATAAATCCTATAACTTATTCAAGTTATAGGATTTTTTTTCTTGCATAATTTTTGTATTCTGTGGTACAACATGTCTATTATGACTAGACTTGAACGAAACAAAGTAAGACTAGAGAAAGGTGCGGACAAAGCCACCAAGTGGATAGGTTCTACATCTTCTCTTATTTTTCACACAATAGTTTTTGTGACAGCTTTTGCACTACCTACTATAGGTGTTATATCTTTCGATAGAATGCTTTTGGGTATTACTACTATAGTTTCTTTGGAGGCTATTTATTTGGCTATTTTTATACAAATGTCGGTTAATAAAAACACTGAAGATATCGAGGATATTCAGGAAGATGTGGAAGAGATTCAAGAAGACATTGAGGAGATTGAAAAAGATGTTGATGAGATTCAGGAGGACATTGAAGAGATAGAAGAAGATAGCGAGGAGGACCAAAGAATAGAAGCTAAAGAAGCTCAGGCTATTACTGCTATTCAAACTATCCTGACGCAGTTACAAAAAGAAATTGAGCAATTGAAGAAATAAATAAAGCCTGAATATTAATTAAAATATTCAGGCTTTAATTTAATCTTTTTCAAACGGAGTAATCGGCATATCTTCAATAGCTTTTTTGAAGAATCTTAAACCGCTAATCAAATAGCAGAAAGCGATTATAAATATAACCATAGCAACAACCGCTAGTAAGCTAGTGAAGCTACGACTAAGATCGCCATTAAAATATGTAAATCCATCCGTTTTTAAATATGTAAAGAAAATTAAACCAACAACCATAAGAAAAATTATAAACTTTTTCATAATATTTTGATTTTTTGTTTAGATAATTATAGCACCTTTTGTGTATAAAGTCAATAGCACAATATTAGCTATAAATGTCAACTAAATCATGTGTATTCGCAAGGACTGTCCTTGCGAGGGTTTTAGATCATAAATTCTATAACATCACCGTCTTTCACAACATATTCCTTCCCTTCTGTCCTCACAAGGCCTTTGGTACGGGCTTCGGCATAACTTCCAGAGTTTAATAAATCTTGCCAGAAAATGACTTGGGCACGGATAAATTTGTCTTTAAAATCAGTATGTATAGCCATACCTGCAACAGGTGCCGTAGAACCTATTTTGATAGTCCAAGCGCGAGTTTCAGCTACGCCTGTGGTGAAATATGTTTCAAGATTTAGAAGCTTGTAACACTGTTTTATCATTTCATCAAAACCTGTTTCAAAAACTGGGTCTAGCTCTACATATGGGCCGTCTAATCCAGATATAACCTCACTAATTTTATTTTCATTAGCGGCTGAAGTGTTCAGTGCATAAAGCATAGGCTTCATAGTAAGTAAGTTCAGCTGAGCAACTAAAGGTTTTTCAAATTCATCAAAAGATAAAGTATTTGCCATGACTTCATTTTCAAGAGCAGATTTTAATTTCTCAAGTGCTTCGTGCAAGATAACAGCTTCTTTACCTCCCCTTTTTTGATCTTTACTATTTGATTCAAGCCTTTTATTTACTGTTTCTAAGTCAGATAAAATAAGTTCTAGATTTATAACTCCAATATCAAAAAGTGGGTCTACCTTATTTGCAACATGAATAACATCTTTGTCTTCAAAAACTCGTACCATATGAAGTATGGCATCAGTCTCGCGAATATTTGCTAAGAATTTATTGCCTAAGCCTTCCCCTTTCGATGCTCCTGCAACAAGTCCGGCAATATCTACGAATTCTATAGCTGCTGGTATAGTGCGCTCTGTTTTAGAAAAATCTGCAAGCTTATAAAGCCTCTCATCAGGAACAGCAACTATGCCGACTGACGGATCGATAGTACAAAATGGGTAGTTTTCAGCAGGTACGCCTTTTTTGGTGAGCGCATTAAATAGAGTTGATTTGCCGACATTAGGTAGTCCGACTATACCGATAGATAGTGACATATGCGAAACAATATAACAAAATACTAGTTAAAAGTCACCTATAAAAGCTTTTTGAGTTTCTTCTGAATAAATTTATCAACATCATCAATATCTTTTTGAATATCTTTAAATATTATTTCTTCATTTTTACTTAAATCTCTACCTACACTTATTTTTTGAAGTTCAACAAGTTGATCGTTAAGCTCCTCTTTCAAAAGACTTACCGCTCTATGAGCATCTTCTGTCGCCCTTTGAAGAGCTGATCTGTTTCTTTTCTTTAAAGATAGGAACTTATACCAACCAACATATAAAAAGATTATTAATAGTAATACTAAGATAATTGCCGAAATAATCCAGAAAATTGTTATAGTTATTTTAGCAATATCAACCTTAAGGACATTTAATTGTACTTTTTCTGAGGGTTGACTTTTAACTGACTCTGATAAAATGTTTCTTGCTGAAACATTAATAAGTCCAACTTTTCTAATATTGTCAGCTGTTAGAGAAAAAGATCCATCAGAAGAAATTGTTGTTATATATTTTTTTATTTCAACTCCAGATAGTTCTAACACTATCTCTGCCTGTTTGTTTGGGTAGTCACTTTTTCCAAAAATAACTACTGATTCTCCTTTTTTTATTTCAGAAGAACTCAAAGAAATAACAGGTGTGGTGATAGAAGAACTAATAAAACTGGTGTCAGATTGTGTAGAGTTACCAGCACCATCATAAGCTATTACAGAAATACTGTGATCACCCTGAATTAATATTGGAAGAACATATTCAGAATCTTTTAGATCACTTTTTTTAACAGTTAATACCTGACTGTCATCTATTTTAAGAGTGTAATAATCTATACCAGATGTTGAGTCCTCAGCATTTAAATTAATAATACTTTGATTGTTCTCTGTTCTGATTGTTGGAATAAAAGGCTCTGGAGCTTTTGTATCAACTTTTATTTTAAAATTGGTTATAGGACCAAAACCATTGGAGTTAGCATATCTAATATGAAAATAAAATGTACCATCAGGAAGCTCCGTAAGTGTTTTTTGGGTAACAGAGTTGTCGTAAGAAGTTGTAGGAATTGAATCTGGAATTCTATTAGTAAAAGCTTGAATTGATGTCACCCCTGTTGGAGTTTTCCAACTAAAAGAGGCGGTGTTATCAGAGTACCAAAGGTTTTGATCTGGATGAGTGACAGAAGTTACAATTGGTTTAGGGGGTGTATTGGTCTTTACAGTTGCAGGTGGTGGCGTAGGTTGAGGTTCTTCTTTAGTGTCTACAATTTGTATAACACTTGTACCTCTTCCTGATAAAATATCAGTGCCTAAACCGTCATTTTCGCGTATAGCAGCATCAGAGAAAAGAAGTGAGGCAGTTCCCTGTTTTTTAGCCCTAAAGGTAACAGAAGCAACCGTACCAGTACTACCATTATAGCCAGGATTTGCCACTCCTCCATTAAAAGAAACTGTGCCTTTTGTATTTGAATACTCAGGATTTTCTACCCATAATGAAAAAATAGAAGGGCTTTTTGTTATAGATATTACTTCTAAGAGATCCACTGGGAACTGAAGTATCGCTTCAGCATTATTAATATACTTACCTTGTGTATTTATATTAATTTTTACAGATACTATATTACCAACATTAATATTAGAAGTACTCGGTGTTAAGGATAGTGTAGCTGCATTTACTAATGTTGGGGTAAGAACAAATAGTAATACCAGTGTTAGTATTTTTATATTTCTACTTATTTTAAAAATAATTAATTTACTTATCATTTTTCTTTTTATTCTTACGGAACTTTTTTACAATTTTAAAGATCATAATAATAAACAGAACTGTAATAATAACTGATAGCCAGCGGATTGGTTCTTTGGCTTTTAAGACTGAGACTTGAAAGTTTCCAGCTTTATCATAAGCAGTTACTATGACATCAACATTTTTATTTTGATTAATTAATATATAACTAGTACCTGTGCGCACTGCTAGATATGCACCTTCTCTAACTTCATAGTAACTAATACCAGATTGGCTATCTGTAGTTTCAAAAGAGAGAAACTTTTTTCCATCAAATAAACTACTATCTTGTACTATTTTTATAATAAAAGGTTCAGGAGCAACATTATCATTTGAAACAATCTCTTGCCATTTGTTTTGCGGATTAACACTTGCCTTTCCAATAGAAATAACAGAAGTGTCTTTTGCAATATCTAAAGCTGTACCAAGACCATCATTTAAATAGACAGCTACTTTAGTTGGTATTATGGAGAATTTTCCAGAATCGTTGATTTTAACAATAATCTTAAAAAGTAAAATACGATCACCATTTATCCCGTTTGGAATTCCTCCAACAAAAGAGATCTTACCTCCTTCTTCAAGGGAAGGTTTACGAGGCCATATATTAAAAACAGAATTAACAAGACTGAGCTCCTTAACTTCAAAGTTTCCATTGTGCTCATCTTTGAGAGTGATTAATCCTTCAATAGAGTTTATTGTTTGACCTTCTGTATTTAAATAAACATTGATAATACTAGTATCACCAGAAGAAATTGTACTTTCAGCAGAAGAATTAATTGTGGCAGCAAGAGTTTTACTAGGCACAATAAATAATATAAATATTGGTATTAAGAAGATTATTGATTTGTATTTTATTTGTTTTTTCATATAGGTTTTTTGCCCCATTGATAAAGCATAATGGAGAAGTCAACTGAGTCTGCCTTACTATCGCTGTTTATATCTACACATGGATTTTTGAAAGGAGGAGATGTCTTCCAGAAGTAAAGCAATATGGAAAAATCAACAGAATCAACTACCCCGCTTTTATTAAAATCAGCTCCATTACAAGAACCTGTTGGGGTTGGTGGTAAAGTAGTATTACCTCCACCCCCGCCTCCACCACCTCCTCCTCCTCCACTACTTCCAGAAACAGTAAACACTCTTGATGCGCCAGAACTCTCAGTTCCAAAATACACTATTAATTTAAAATAATATGTGCCAGCTGTTGAGACTGCTGCGGAAAGGTTTGTATTCCAGTCTTCACCTGGGTTTATAAATTTTGCCGCTGAGGCATAGTAAGCATCATCGTTGCCACCACATTCATTGGCCAGCGAAGACACGACACACCATTCATATTGATATTCATATCCAGTAAGACCTTCATTTGTGATTGTAGTATTACCAATAACAGAACTTACAGATGCAGCTGTTACAGAGTTAATCAATACTTGAGCTGGAGAACCTGCTACTTCCCAATAATCATTTGTTAATACTGTTTTACCACTTTCTACTTGAGTTGAGGCAACTGTCTCCCAGAGACCTTGAGCTGCTCCACTATTTACAGTATAGGTATACTCATATACACCAGTACTAACCAAGTTCATAGCCACACCAGAGACAACAACATTGCGACTTACATCATAAAGAGTAATTGTTGGAGCTGCAAATGGCGCTGTTGGTGCAGAACTGCCATCTAAAATAAATATCTTAGTTCTATACATCTGACCTGTTTGAACGCGTTCAATGTTACCCATTTTTACGATCCAGCTACCAGAAACAGAAGTAGCCCTAGAAGAAACCGTAGCATCAAGGTTTGTTTTAACCTGCTCTCCTATTGAGTCCACAGTAGTAATAGAAGATGAAAGAACATTCCAAACATCGGCAGCAGTTATATCATTGCCATAACTAGAGAGAGTTCTTGTAGCATTTGCCCAGACTGCAGTAGCTACAGCAGAAGTTGAGTAATCAGTGAGAGTACGGGTAGCTGATGTCCAAACATCAGCAGCAGACAGGTTGCTTGTGCCACGAGTAGAAACTTGTGTGTCTAAATTGTCGACAATAAGTTTTCCAACACTTCCTGAGGTAGTAAGTGCTGAAGTTGCTTTGTCCCAAATCGCACTAACTGAAGTTCCTGAAATATCTACACCCGAAGTTAGTGTTCGAGTTCCGGCTGACCAAACATCAGTTGCAGAAATATTATTGAGGTCATTTATTAATGTAGCGTTTGCTTGAGTTTGAGTAAGAATATCTGAAGCTTTTGCATCTACATTTGTTTTAACTTGTTCTCCAATCGAACCAACAGTCGTGAGTGTGGATGAAAGAACATTCCAAACATCAGCAGCAGTTATATCATTGCCATAACTAGATAGAGTACGAGTACTAGCTGCCCAAACACCAGTAGATACAGCATCTACTCCTGAGCTAGATAGAGTTCTTGTAGCATTTGCCCAGACATCACCTGCAGTTAAGTTACTTGTACCTCTACTTGAAACTTGAGCATCAAGATTATCTAAAATAAGTTTACCTACACTCCCAGAAGTAGTGAGCCCAGAAGTTGCCTTATCCCAAATGGAAGTAACTGAAGCACTGTCTATATTTACAGTCCCAGAATTAGTAGAACGAGTACCATAAGTCCAAATATCAGCGGCAGAAATATTGTTCAAAGAGTTTATAAGTGTTCTATTTGTTTGAATTTCAGTAACAATAGTTGCTTGAGACGAGTCTACATATGTTTCTGTTGCAAGTGAACCTCCTCCGGCGATATCTTTTGTTGTCAGTTGACGAGTTGGGGCAAAGGTATTATTCCAAACATCGGCAGCAAGTGAGCCGAAGGCTGTAAGTGTTCGAGTTCCATTACTCCAAACGCTAGTTGCTATATCAGAGACAAGTGAGCCAAACGATGTAAGAGTTCTAGTTCCCGCTGACCAAACTGAGGACGCAATAGAAGAATCTGTTACAACAGGAGCCTTAAGAATAAAAGACTTATCTAATTTTAATAAATCCCCACCAATAAGAGTGCCACAACTTATAAAAGCAGGGTACTTCCCTTCTGTTGCTGGTGTTGCATAAGAATAATAGTGCCAACCTGTAGCATCATCAGTCATTGTCGCACTACTTACCAAGGGTGTTCCAGACGGAGAGTATATAGAGATAGTACAATCATCAGTAGTTGGGGTGTAGTCGTCGTTGTATATAAATTCCCCGATTGTAATAGTCTCTAGTGGTATATATATGTCGGAAGCGTAAACATTTACCGGCAAGAATAATACAAGCCAAAGAAAAAAACTTGCTTGAATATAAAAATAAAATATTGTATTTTTAAAATAAATAATTTTCACAAATCGCCTCTAAAAACAAAGTCGCATAGATAGTTGCGCTAAAAATATCTCTTGGAGAAAATAAGAATATTATTTTTTATTATCCCCTTCAACAACATCACTATCTGAACCTTTAAAAACACCTGTTAGGTTTTTAAAAGCTTGAACAAGATTCTTTGCAAGCTCTGGTATCTTCTTTGACCCAAAAAGAAGAACGATAACAACGGCAATTATAATGATTTCTTTTGTTCCTAATCCAAACATAAATATTAAACAAGTTAATTAATAAACCCTATATTACTACTTTTTACTAACATCACTATCTTTAAATGCCCCAAAAATATGTCGAATAGCATCAGCTATTGATTTTGTAAGCTCTGGTATCTTCTTTGACCCAAAAAGAAGAACGATAACAACGGCAATTATAATGATTTCTTTTGTTCCTAATCCAAACATAAAATAAATTTATTTTTATACTTCTAAACTGCGACCACGACTACCTATACGATTAAACAAAACTGTAAGCTCAAAAATTAATATCAACGGCAACGCCATTAATATCAATGATAAACCATCAGTTGGGGGAAGTAAAGAGACAATTATAAAAATAGTGACTATAGCATGCTTCCTTTTAGATCTTAAGAATCTTACGCTAATAATACGTAAACGAATAAGAAAAGTAATGACTAATGGAAATATAAATAAAAGACCTAAAAGAGTTGAAGTTAGTATAATCTGATAAATATATGAACTAATATCCCAATAATTAACAACTCCTAAGTTCACATTTATTAAAGCAATTAATCTAATTGCGTAGTAGAGCATCACTGAGCTATATAAAAACCCTACTATAAATAACAGTAGCCCTAGTGGCAAAGATAGTAAAAAAAACTTTCGCTCTTTAGGAAGTAATGCTGATTTTAAAAATGAATAAAGAAAATAAATAAGTATAGGAACAGTCACTATAGAAGCCATAAAGAAGCCTATACTCATTCCAAGATCAACCAACTGAAAAGGTGAGGTAGTAGCAATAGTAACTCCATCTATTACTAAGTATTTTAACATCAACTTTATGATAGGACCTATATTAAGAAAACTTATAGCAAATACAATAGCAAATATTTTTACAAGTAGAACTAATCTTCCTCTTAACTCTTCAAAGTAAGTAGCGTATTTAGCTAAATTTGTTTGGAAATTACTCATAAAAATTTTAGGCTACTCTGACATTATAAAAATATTTCCACCACCAGTTTTCTCTGGTGCTTCTAAAAGTAAATATTGAGTACCATTAGCCTCTACCAAGATATCATTAACTGATCCAACGTAAGCAATAAAAGGAAACTCAGTAATAAAATCCTGCCCTTCCCCTTCTTGAAAATTAATGTCAGTTAGTGCCATAAAATTTTACCCAAATTTTCTTTTAGTTTTTCTATTTAACATACTTACAGCTTGCTCTTCTGGTATTACCTCTGGGACAATTTCTTCAACAGGTGTTAGAAAAACTTCTTGTTCTGGTTGTATACCTTCTGTAGGTACTTCTTCTTCAGGTAACACTTCCTCTTTAATTGTTTCTTCTGGAATATTTTCTTCTTCCTCAGCGGCTTCTTCTATGGTTTCCTCAATTTCTTCTTTTTGTTCATCTGGATTTATTTTTTTCTCTTCCATTTTTTCTTGTTCAGTAACTATAGCTTCATCTAAAGAACCAGGTTCAAGCTCTCCATTATCCATCTGTGCCAAAAGTTCGTTTGTCATCCTGACATATGAAGCTGCTGTATGGGTGGATGTCGGATCAATTTTTAAGATTTCTTCCCCAAGTTCTTTGTGTCCACTAAATTTATAAACAAGTCCTCCGTACTTTATATATTGAGCTTGAAATGTACCAGAAATTATATTAGGACTATCTACATCATAAAATTCAATAAGAGTACCATCTTCATAATCACCCGTAAGTGTAGCCACTTTTAGATTTTCACTTTCAAATACATTTTGGTCTTGAGTAATGTGAATCATTTAATTTTGGGTGAGTAATGCTCTCACTTTTATGTTATCTGCTAAAGACGTTGGAGTGTACCTTATATAGGTTGTCTCATTCCCTTTATCAGTAGTATCATATGCGCCCCAAGCACTACCATCGTTAGTAGATTTTTCAAAAACTCCAGAAGATTCTGCAGTAGTTGTGTCATCTAAAAGCAATCCGCCTGTTTCCGCATTATAAAGTCTAATTCGTAAGTTCGGTACTGTACTACTAAACGCAGTAGAGAATCTCCAAGCAAATATTTTGTTTATTGTCGAAGATTGTCCAACTGATGGTTGATAGTGTGAGTCAGTAGTATTATCTTCGTACACTAGAGTCATGCTATATATTCGTGCAGGAATACAATTCTCTCCTAAGATTTTAAATTCAAACATAAACTGGATAGCCGCTCCAGGTATGACACCAGTAAAATCATGTGTGTCATCGAGCGCATTCCAAGCACCAGAATCGTCAGAAATTCCAGAAGTACGATAAAACATACGGTACGGTTCAGGTTGTAATCCGAGAGTACCAGAACCTAATTGCAAAGCATTATTTACATAAACACGATATAAAGTAGAAGCATCAGTAGTATCAAGAGATGGAGTTATGAGTCGCTGATATGGAGCTTGTCCTGCGTAAGCCCAGTGGACACCCGTCGGTACTGCATACAACTGGTTTAAGGTGACAGACGCAGTTACTCTGGCCATATAAGAGATACCACCTTCCGACCACACTGAGAAAGGTAGTGCTGATATGGCCGGGTGTGGAGTAGCTCCCGAGTCCGTGGTGCTCTGATCGTACTGCTTATCATCAGAAAGAAATATGTGATCAAAAGGATCACCAGTTGTATTATATTTTGTCACATAGCTTCTAGCACCAGCTGTCCCAGAACTCATAACAATAAGCCTATCCATACTGTCAGCAATCTCAACAGAACTTAAAGCAGAGTTAAGTGGGTATGTCACAGAACCACCAGGAGGAACCTCTATCATTGCATCACTTTGCCATGCAGGGTTACCACTAGTGATATTACTAAGAGCCGCTCTATAAACTCTTGTTGTCGTCACAAAATACAATGATTCTACACCACTAGCAGGTCCATGGGTAAGTACCCCAATTCTTCCATTGTTTAACTGTGAACAAGTTCCAGTAGGTGTTTGGGCGGCAGTCACTAAAACAAATGCGGAGACAGATTTGCCAGAAGAAAGCCCAGCAAGAGGTGCTCGTATATTGTATTTATACACCCTATTTGTAGTTGTTGTACCATCTATAACATAAATATAGTGCTGTAAAAAAGAGTCTCTGTCTTCAATAGCAGATCCGCAGGCGATAGTGTTCGTAACAGTAGAAGCATCTGCCAACCAGTAACATGCTCGGATATTGTCAGTGGTAGTAGCTGCTGGTATTGTGGTTCCACCATTTGAAAATACCGAGTCTCTTAAACCTTTTACTACAAACAATCCTCCGTTAGCCGGTGTAGCATTTGTTGTTGCTATTACTGCACGCAATTCCTCAACTACATATGCTCCATTGGTAATAGTCCCAGCACTAGCAGTCAGTGTGATACTCGTGTCCGAAACAATAGAAGCAACTTCATACCATGTAGTAATTGATCCAGGGACAGTAGAACCAAATCCTATACGAGAACCAACAGCAACTCCATCTGTAAGCCATGTCGTACCACTACCAGTAACTGTTGTGCCACTCACTGATGCTGTACCAGTAATGTGAAAGTCTCTCGTCATACGAAAACCTCTTACTGTATGAACTGTAGCTGTAGGAAAAGTAACGGTAATAAATCCATCCCAATTAAAAACCCCGGTTGAAATTGTATGTTGATATTTTATTATTCTTCTTGTAGCAGCTGCTGTTCCATTATCGATAAGAAATACCCAATTAACATCTGGATTAGACGTAGTGACAACATATGGAAAAACAGCAGCAATAGCAGTGCTGGCTTCCATTGGTCGAGCGAGCCCGATAGGCATGGGGCCCACAAATTTATCCAAACTGGTTGCACCAGTCCTCTGTTGAATTAAAACACCTAGATTAGTTTTACTGGGATCATAACTTGTGTATGGAGTAACAGCTCCAGTAAAAACATGTTCTATCGCTCGTTTTGCCATAAATATTTTATACTTCTAAATAATCAATGTTAATTTGCACTGTAGTTGTGCCAACTATAAAACAGTATAACACTTCATCGACTCCTCCTTCAATATAATTTGGATGATTGTTTGCACCATAAAGCCCACCAGTCTTTGGGGAAACATATTTTTCATGATCAGTACCACCGGAAGTAAAACGAAATGATACAGAGGTCGCATCTGTTGTCAAAGAAAACCTCGAAGCATATACTCTTATTTTTTTTCCAGAAGCTGGAGTCCTAACATTTCCAGAAGCAGATAAATTTATAGATAACTTAGTAACTCCTTGACCAGAAATTAAAGAAGCTAATGTCTCTTCAGTAGCAGGATTAATTCTATTGTTTGCATCATCCTTTAATCCAACGATATTTGAAGTAGGAGTACTACCAGCTACATAAGCTTCTGCAGATTTTGGAAATAATGCCCCTGCAGCAAGCCCAAGACCTGCAACACCGGCAATTTTTAAAAATAGTCTCTTATTATCATCAATAGATGAGTCAGGTGTTTCTACTAAAGAAATTGTTTCTTCTTTTTTTACCGGCAAAACAACATCTGGACGCAAAGTAATACTTTGATTTAAAGTATTACTTTTTTTAACATCAAAATATTTTTTGGAATTAGACATGCACTTTCTTCTATAAGCTATATCTTACTACACTTAAACACTGGTGCAAATAAATATTAAAAACAGTACCTAGTGGTACTGTTTTTAGACAATATTTATAAATTACTTCCCCATCATTAGTTTTTGGAGTTCACCTTGATGTTTTCGCATTATTTCCATAGAAGCAGCCATTTCACTCTTGCCTGACTTTTTAGCATCTTCTATTTCTTTAGAAAGCATCTTGAAAAAATCAGGATTAGCTTCGACGGCTTTCATAATGGCATCACGCTGAGCTGGAGGCAAATTTTTCAACTGCTTCTCCATAAGCTTATTTGTTATCATCTTTTTTAATCCAAACATGACTTTATATTATCACAAAAAAATAGTTGAATCTACTTTTAAAACTTCCTTAATTCTAAAGCTAAAAACATTGGGAATTCTTTGCGGGCTGTATCTTCTGCCTTTTGGCGAGGGCCTGCTTGACTCTTTTTGTGAGAAATCCATTCTTCTATGGTCGTAATAGCAAAACCTTGTTTCTTGAAAGCTTTCATATACCACTGTAATGATCGATGAAAAGTAGTTGTTATTCTGCCTTTATTTTTATAAGGGTTTTGTTCTATATCTATTTTTATTTCTGATAAATATTTATCTGTACGACGATATTGTAAATCTTTCTTACTATCGAAACCCCAGTCGCTATACTGTGGTATGCGAAAAACTGGATGAAGTAATACTAATGTAAAAGTTCCATCATTTTTCAGAACTCTTTTTATTTCAAACATTACTTCATCTACATTTTTGATATTTTCAAAAGCTAATACTGTAAAAACTTTATCGAAAGATTCTTTTTTGAGTTTTATGTCATGGGCTGGTGCAACAATATAAGAAATATCTGTCGACTTTTCTTCAGCTATTTTTATAAGATCTTTTGATAAATCTACTCCCGTAACACTAGCTCCAAGATTTTTTATCAATCTAGAGAAATATCCTTGGCCACAAGCAAGATCTAAAACACTTTCTCCTTTTTTTATTTCAAGAATTCTTAATAAATTAGGAGCTATAACTTTCTCTTGAAAAGAATCATTACTCTTTTCTAAATATGAGTCATACCACGGAGCTACATTATCCCAATCTGTTTTTTGTATTTTCATTTTTTTAACACTCTCCTCTTCGGTATTTTGCTCCTTGCTTAAAGACTTCAAAAACATACTTTGGAGAAACAAGGCTTGTAAAATATTTAAAATCAATAAAACTGCGCAATATCCAAGGAATAAAACCAGTTATGACAAATTTTTTATATGTAAAAACTGCCCAATTGTGGCCAATAGGCACAACATAAGCTATAGTTTTCCCCTTAAAAGGTTTTATTGCTAAACCTCTAACACGATTTGAAATAACATTACCAACATATTTACCATGAACAATGGCGCCCTGAGCAAGCCCTGTTCCCATGGCACTAGCACCATCTCCTATAACAAATACATTTTTGTCTTCAGGAATAGAAAAATCTGTAGAAACAACAACTCTTTTTCTTATATCTAACGGTAGGCTTTCAAATGATTCATTTATTTTAGTCCCCGCAGTCCAAATAACTGTTCCGGAGCTTAGTGTCATTCCACTAGCTGTTATATTATCTAAGTCTTGAGCTTTTAAAGTTCTGTTTGTATATAGATTTACTTTTAGTTTTCGAAGTCTTGCCTCAGCCTTGTCTGAAACTTTCTCTGGCATCATAGCTAATACCCTAGGACTAGACTCAAACAAATCCACAGTTACAAGACTAGGATCAATATGATATCTCTTGGTCATTTTGCGGAGATAAGTAGTTATGTCACCTGCGAGCTCCACTCCTGATGGTCCTCCACCGACAACACTCACATGAAAACGATTAACAAGCTCATCTTTTGGAACATCTTTTGATTTTTGTAAGAGTTCTAGAAAATGCTGCTTTAATGCCAAAGCCTCTTTAGCGGATTTGAATGAAAAAGCAAATTCTTTAATGCCTGGAATATTAAAATAATTTGTCTCACTTCCCATAGCTAGTACAAGATAGTCATAAGAAAATGTTTGACCATCATAAAGAGTTACTTCTTTTTTATCTTTATCATAAGAGTGATACTGACCTTGGATTACAGTGATTCTACTACTATGACCACGAAATATTTTATTATACGGGACACAAACTTCAATGGCTAAAGCCCCTGTCACGATCTTATAAAGTGCTGGATAATATTCAAAAAATGGGTTCTTTGTTATAAGAGTAATATCAATATTTTTATTTTTTAAGAGTTTTTTTGCTGTTTCTATACCGGCAAAACCCCCTCCAACAATAACCACTTTTTTCTGTTTTCCTGACTGCATAACAGGTATTATAACACCTATATAGAATAAGCCTTATTTTTGATGTATACTGTGTAATATAAGGTGATTTGACTCGTCACTATAAATGAAAGGTTCCATGAATACCGAAAACGAAAAACAAGCCTTATTTTCTAAGCTATTTGAAGAGTATCAAGATGCCATATTTAGGTTCACATTCTTTAGAGTGGGTAACAGACATATAGCCCTTGATATTACTCAAGATACATTTGTAAGGCTTTGGAGGCATATATCCAAAGGTAAAACTATAGACCACGAAAGTGCCTTTGTTTACCGTATAGCAAAAAATGCTGTTATAGACTACTACAAGAAGTCAAAAACTTTTTCATTAGACAGTATGCTTGAAAATGGATTCGATCCAGAAACTAATGTTCATACTGATGAAATATTCAAAAATGATGACATTAAAACAGTTCAGGATTTACTTGAAGACTTAGATGAGGAAAGTAAACAAATAATCTTCTTACGGTATACAGAAGAAAAACCTATAGAAGAGATAGCTGATTTGTATGGCAAGACTACAAATGCTATGACAGTGCGTATTCATAGAATAGTCCAAAAACTCAAAGGTCGTTACAACGAAACACAATATGATTGATAAAAAAATTGAACAATTAAAAATGTTAAAAGATATCACTCTTTCTGAAAAAGAACGGGGTATTCTTCGTACCAAGATTGCTAGAAGTATTCAAACACTAGAATCTACACCAAAAATATCTTATTTTTACAGTGGAGTCAGTCATGGTCTTCGTATTGGCTTATCAACATTTCTATTTATAGTTTTCGTTGGCGGGAGTGTTTCTGTTGTAGCTGATAATTCCCTTCCTGGAGATCCTTTGTACTCATTTAAAATAAATGTAAACGAAGAAGTTAAAGGTGCTTTTATAAAAAGCCCTGCAGACAAACTCTCATATCAAACAACTCTAATAGATAATCGTTTAACAGAAATCAAAACTCTTGCTGCTTCAAAAACACTAACAAAAGCTAAACAAGAAACAGCTCAAAAAGCATTGGATACTCACATAGAGTCACTTTCAAAACAACTCTCTACACTCTCTGATGCGAAGCCTGCAGAAGCTTTAAAAGTAACAGCAACTCTTGAAGAGAGCTTGAAAGTACAAAAAGAAGACCTAGAAAAAATTATTGTAAAAGAAAATAGTGATACAACAGATACTGCTTTGAAAGCCGTAGATGATACTATAAAAAAAGTATCTGCCCAAGAAGTAAAAATAATCTCAAAAGAAATTGATCAACTTGTTTTAGATATAAAAGAAGTTCCAGAAACTAAAGTTACAGGAGAAACAGAAGTAAAATCTACTACTGAAGTTAAGGCTCCTGCTCTACCTTCTTCTCCATTAAGATAAAAAGAATTATCACCACCAATAAAACTCCGCCAAAAATTAACTTTTTTGATTGCGGATTTTTATTTTTCTCCGGTTCTATTTTAAAATCTTGAATATTAAGAACATTTTGATCTTCTAGTGTGTTTTCATTATAAATACCAAGAACCTTTGGTGCACTTACTTGAGAAGACGACTTTACTTCTGTATTGTTTTTCTCCTGAACTACACTGTTAACTATATCAACTCTTTGAGATGTTTGAAGAACAGCATTTGTATATTTATTATCAGAGATACCAAAAGAACTAAATGGCATCAAAACACTCTTTTTAGATGCAATAATAGTAAATGCTGGTAATTCGATTAATTTATTATCAGGTAATTCAATAAACCAACCAGAGATATCTATGGGTACTACATCAGAGTTCGTGAACTCAAAACCTTTTTCAGAGATAACCCTGAAACTAATTTGATTATTAATAACCGTTTTTTCAATAGAACTATAGAGAAAAGGTTTCTTTTCATAAGGTGCTCTAAAATAAGCAAATGAAATAGTGTAAAGACCAGGATAATTATAAGTATGATTTATAATTTCATTTTTATTAGACTTGTAAACTGTTCCATCGCCCATATTCCAAAGAAATAATCCTTCGTAAGCTTGCCCAAACTCTAAAAATGTTTTAGCACTATACTCTGCACTAACTTTAATATAAACATTTTTTGGTATTGATATTTCTATATGAGGTTCAGATTTAGGGGCTGACCAAGCTACTCCTGTATTATTTTTTGGAGGATCTCCTGGTGTATCTTCTGCACCTTTTGGAGTCGCAGACTTAGGAGTTGGATTTGTGGTAATCCATTTTGAACCATCCCATTGCATAGTTTGTTTTGTAGTTGCATCTCCTGCTGGCCAACCAGAAGAAAAATCTAAACTTTGCTCTATTGTTCCTACTGAATTTTTTAATACTAAATACTCTCCAGTATTTGCAAAACCGCTACCACTAAATGGTCCTGACTCATCATTTATACCTGGAACTGGGTCGGGACTACTAGCTGTCGTTCTTTCTACTAATAAATACCCTTCTGAAGAAATAGTTTTTGTTAGAGTAAAAACAAGTTGATCTCCTCCACCTTCATAAAGTTTCCAACCAGACAAGGAAACATTTTCCGCACTATCATTGTACAATTCAATCCATTCTCCAAACTGACTTTCTGCCGTACCCATCCAGGCAATCTCTGTAATACGAACACTAGCAAAAGCATAGTTTGTTATCAATAACACCGTGCATATGAACAATGTTGCAAAACGAATCATGTTAAAAAATTATTCTAAAATCTTTTTCAAATCTTTATGAGAAATTTCTTGAGGATTTGTATTTTCTTTTTCTTGTATAAGATCTTCTTGTTTTTGTTTTAATGGAATTTCTACAATATTTTCCTCTGATGTTTTATTTCCAGAAGTTGCTTTTAAAAGAGCTTCTTTTAAAAGATTTCTGTGAGCTTCTGTTGGGCCCCTTTCTGCATGCTTAACAGGTGGAACAGTTTCAGAAAGAGTTTTTTCTCCAGTAAAAGGTGCTTTTTGTTGAGGAACTGGTTTGAAAGATTTTTCTTTTTTCTCAGAAGAACTATCAATCGAGTCTAGTAGTTTAGAGAGTTCAGGACTTGGCTTTATTACAGAACCTTCTTCTGGTTTCAAATCAGTTTTTTCAAATATTTTTTTAAAAGGATTATGAGTTTTTGGCTGTATAGGCTTTTGTGTTTCTACTTCAATAACTTTTTCTACTGAAGTATTAGTTGACTGTAGTTTCTTTTCATAAACATCTTTATTTACAGGAACATATGGCTTCTTTTCTGTTGGCTTAGCAGGTTTATTATTTTGAATATCAGACTCATCAGTTTTAAACCAAGCGGCAATATTTTCTTCAACCCTATCTTTTGGTTTTGCAAAATTTGCTCGAGTCCATTCAATAACATCATTCCGATATGTTATAGCTGGTTTTTGTATTGGAAATAAGGTTTTGGCAGAAAATGGAGGTGAACCAATATCATTAATCATAAGGGACAAATAAATCTGCGCCATGCCTAAATTTATCAGGTCTGTGGCGGTAAACTGTGGGGCGTAAACTTTCTCTAAAAGCTCAGCATCAAGTGGTCCTACACGAAATGAAATACTAGTTCCAACGTTACCAAAAACAGCGTCTCTTACAGATTCTTCCATTTGGGCTATGTATTGGTGAGCAATGATAAGAGCAAGTTTATACTTACGAGCTTCTGACAAAATATTAGCAAAAGATTCGTTGGCAAAAGACTGGAATTCATCGACATAGAAATAAAAAGGCGGAAGATCTGCCATGCGAGAATAAGAAACATCTGCACGACTCATGGCTGCAATATAAATCTTAGTAATAATCATAGAACCAAGAAGACTAGTATTTTGTTCGCCAATACGGCCTTTTGAGAGGTTAACAATAAGAATTTTCTTATTGTCCATAATGTCTCGAACATCAAAACTAGACTTCGGTTGTCCGATAATATTTCTTATCAAAGGGTTGGCTGTAAACTGACCGATTTTGTTTTGAATTGCCGCACCTGCTTCTTGCATATATCTCTCACCATATTTTTCAAATTCATCAGTCCAAAAAGCTTTTACAGATGGGTCTGTAATACTTGCAACCACCTTTTTTCTAAAAGCTTTATCAGAGAGCATTCTGTTCACCCCGAGAAGTGTTGCGTCAGGATATTCTAAAAGTGCCAAAAGAATATTATTCAAAATATATTCCATACGAGCACTCCAAGCATCTACCCAAATTTTCTTGAAGGTACTCATAAGACCAGAGGCTACAAAGTGTCTCTTATCTTCCCCTATGTCTTCCAGCATGTTAAAAGACACAGGATGCTCGAGGTCAAAAGGAGCAAAGTAGACCACATCTTTTATGCGGTGCTCAGGTATGTAGTCGAGCATTTTTTCAGCAAAAGAGCCGTGAGGATCAAGAACAGCTACACCTTCTCCA
Source organism: Minisyncoccota bacterium (assembly GCA_017991515.1). Lineage (GTDB taxonomy): Bacteria > Patescibacteriota > Minisyncoccia > Phycocordibacterales > UBA9973 > UBA4124. Next base: position 66,969 of record JAGOQI010000003.1, read on the forward strand.
TTTTGGATATCTTGGATAGCCATATTTTCAAGAAGTGTAGACTTACCTACACCCGACTTTCCCACTACATACATGTGTCGAGTACGGTCGCGAGTTTTTATACCAAAACGAGTTTGTTGATTACGAAAATTTGTCTCGCCAAAATAAGTTATTCGCTCACCTTCATTTTGCATTGTCTATATTATAGCAGGAATTTTGTATGACTATAGTCCTAAATTTGTTCTACTATATTCATAAAGTACTACAGAGGTTGCAGTAGCAGCATTTAAGGACTCACACTTTGGATCCATGGGTATAGAAAGTGGTATGTCACAAAGCTCCAAAGTCTTCTCTCTTATCCCTACTGATTCGTTACCTACTATAAATAGTGTTGGAGTATCAAACTTGGCTTTTGAAAGTTCGGTCGAACCGTTCATTACAAGTCCATAAGACCAATATCCTTTTGTCTTTAGATCTCTTATTGTCTGATTTACATTACCAATGAGAACTATTGGGATACGAAAAACCATTCCAACAGAAGTTTTAATAACTACCCCGGTGACTGGAGACTGGTTATGCTTGGGCATAAGTATTGCACTAGCGCCAAAAGCAACCGCCGAACGGATAATAGCTCCAACATTGTGCGGGTCATGAAGTTCATCCAAAAGCACTATGCAAGGATTTTTCTTTTTACTTGCATTTTCTAGTGCAATATCCATTGATGAGTAAAGTTTGTCAGAATTTAAGACAGCAATAACACCTTGGTGAACCGCATCGCTCCCAACATCTTTTTTAACATCGCCTTTCATACTACTGACACCTATAGAGTGTTTTTTCAACAGAGAAGCCAGATCTTTATCACCATCATTTTCTTTACTAAGAAAAACTTTAGAAATAACTTCTGGGCGCGCCAAAAGAGCTTCTATTAGAGCATGTTTACCGTATAGATACATCTTATCTGTTGCCATAAGAGATATATTACACGAATGCTTTTTTTCGTCGAGCTTTGTGGAAAGTTATAGCGTATCTGTGAGCTTCGCTATTGGCCAGTAAAATAGCGTATTTATGTGTCTCTACAATGCCCTTTGGACCATTTATAGCCTTGGGTCTATGTCGTTCATCTTTAGTAACTGAGATTATGGGTATCTTTAAAGACAGAGAGTTTAAGACTTTTTTAGCAACATTTTCCTGAATAATATTTCCATCTACTACTATAGCTTGAGGGAATGACCATTCTAGATGATTAAAGCGTCTTGTTAGTATTTCTTCCAAAGCCCCAGCATCATTTGCCTTTTCGAAACCTTTTATTATAAATTTTCTATAATCATTTTTTTGACTATTTGCATTTGTCACCACAGTCATAACTCCAACCATCTGCTTACCAGAGATGTGCGCCACATCATAAGCTTCGATACGAAACTCTTCCCCGTCTATACTTTTTATCAAATCTCTTTTTATAAGTGAAATATCTTGTATATGTTCAAGTGCAAAAACTTTTTGTTTTAACTCCCCTGCTAATTCAAACTTTTGCTGGTTGGCAGCCGTCATCATTTCTTTTTTCAAGTCTTTTAAAAGAGTTTGAAACTTGCCATTGAAAATCATTTTAAGTCTTGAGATAGTTTTCTTGTATTTTATTTGCGCCTCTTTATTACTAGTATCTGGAGAGAGTCCTATTTGTCGATAAAAGACACTATTGTCTGACTTCGATGACGCCATATCTAAAAATGGGAAAATAGGACGGAGTAATTTCAAGGCATCTCTTATAGCACTACCATTGGGATATGGTCCAAAAATAACATCATAAGAGATAGCTTTCGGATTTCTGAGAACTTTTACAGTCTTAGTTTTTGTATCTATGTCTTTCTGACGAACCAATAAAACCTTCGGGAAATCTTCGCGTGTTATAGCAACACAATTAAAACTCTTATCATCTTTTTCTTTTGTGTTGTAGTACGGCTTATATTTCTTTATCAAATTTGCTTCCAAAATAAGTGCTTCCAAAGCATTCATTGTCTCTTGGTAAGTTACGGTCTTTGCCTTAAAAACCATATCTACAATATGAGCTCCACGGGTCTTGATAACATCTGGAGAAAAATAACTCCGTACTCGGTCGCGCAAACTAGTAGCCTTACCAATATAAAGAATCTTGGCATTTGCATCACGCCACACATAAACACCCGAAGTTTCAGGAAATTTTAATTTATCAAAATCTTGACGAATCATAAAGTTACAAAATTTTCTTCAAGTATTCTCCAGTAAATGAGTGCTTGTTATTTGCGACTTCTTCAGGGGTTCCTTTTGCAATGATTTTACCTCCCTGCACTCCGCCTTGTGGACCAAAGTCTATAAGGTGATCTGCACATTTTATAATATCTAAGTTGTGCTCAATAACTACAACAGTGTTACCTTTTGCAACTAAGCGATTCAAAACTCCAATCAAATTTTTAACATCATCATAGTGAAGCCCAACAGTTGGTTCGTCTAGTAGATAAATAGTCTTTTCTAAATATGGACGATAAAGTTCAGAAGCAATTTTTACTCTTTGTGCTTCCCCACCTGAGAGCGTAGTAGCGCTTTGACCAAGCTTCACATAATTTAAACCAACATCAGAGAGTGTTTTTAGTCTATCTGAAATAGCAGGTATGTCTTGGAAAAATTCTAAACCTTCTTCGACTGACATTTGCAAAACATCATAAATACTCTTTCTCTTATATTTTACTGTTAGAGTTTCTTTATCAAATCTTTTTCCATTACAAACATCGCAAGTTACATAAACTGTCGGCAAGAAGTGCATTTCTACAGCTATTTGACCATTCCCTTCACATGCTTCACACCTGCCCCCTTTAACATTAAAAGAGAAACGATTGAGCTTCCATCCACGAAGCCGAGCTTCTTCAGTCGAAGCAAATATTTCTCGGATATGAGTAAAAGCTCCTGTGTAAGTCGCGATATTACTTCTTGGAGTTCTACCTATCGCTGACTGATCTATCATAATAGCGCGAGCTAAATATTCAGTACCAGTAAATGAGGCACAGTTATAAACCTTGGCTGTGCGGAGCTTTCGATCAAAGCGACCTTGTAAGTTTTTGTATAAAACTTCATATAAAAATGTAGACTTTCCAGAACCGGAAACCCCAGTGATAGCTACCATTTTGCCAAGTGGAACATCTATATTTTGATTGTGTAGATTGTGAAGTGTGGCACCAACTATTTTTAGAGTTCCTTTGTCTTGGTCTCGTCTTTTTTCTGGCACTTCTATTTCTTCTTCCTTTCGTAAATATGCAAGTGTTCGAGAGCCACTATCGTTTTTTTTGGCGGACAAAAGTTTATCCAAATATCCTGAAACTATTATTTCTCCTCCATGTATTCCTGCTCCTGGTCCAATATCTACCAAATAGTCAGATGCATAAATAGTATCTTCATCGTGCTCAACAACAATGATAGTGTTACCTGCGTCTCGTAAATCCTCCAGTGTTTTTATAAGACGTTCATTGTCTCTTTGATGTAAACCGATAGTTGGCTCATCAAGGACATACATTGCTCCAACAAGTCTTGAGCCAAGCTGAGAAGCTAGGCGAATTCTCTGTGACTCTCCACCAGAGAGAGTATTAGCTGTACGATTAAGGCTCAAGTATTCAAGTCCGACATTAAGTAAGAAATTAAGCCTTGATTCTATTTCTCTAAGAACTGGAGCAGAAATCTCTTTGTCTTTAGTAGAGAGTTTCAAGGAACCAAAGAATTCAAAAGCTTCTTCTACAGATAAATCTGCAACATCTACGATATTAAATCTTTTTTTATCTTGTCCAAGGAAAACATTTAAAGCCTCAGGTCTTAGTCTCTTGCCTCCACAAACTTCACAAGGCTCAGTACCACCAAAAAACTTCTTGCCTAAACCATTACACTCAGGACATGCGCCATATGGAGAGTTGAAAGAAAAGAGTCTCGGTTCAATTTCTGGAAATGAGTATCCATCATTTGGACAAGAGAACTTTGAAGACATTAAAAATTCTTGTAGTACTTCTGTTTCTACATCAAAGTCTTCAGACATTCCAAAAACTACTTGTACTAATCCTTCAGATTCAAGGAGTGCTCGCTCTACGGCCTCAAAAAGACGAAGTTCGGCGTCGCGAGGATTATCTTTGAATTCATGAACTGCGAGTTCATCAACTAAAACTTCTATAGTGTGTTTATCATTTTTCTTGAGCTCTATCTTTTCTCGAAGTTTATGAATCTTGCCATCAATACGAACAGTAGAAAAACCTTTGCCTATCAAATCATAAAGAAGTTGGTAGTACTCTCCTTTTCTTCCACGAACAAGTGGAGAATATATTTGTACGCGAGTATCATTAAAAGAAACTCCAGCAACTTTTTTTGTGCCTTTACCTGAAGGATTTTTCGATATCTCTTTTATTTTTTGTAAAATAAAACCATTGATCTCTTCAATAGAAAGTTTTGAAATCAAAGTATCACATACTGGACAATGAGCCTTACCAACTCGAGCGTACAAAACACGCATGTAGTCATACATTTCAGTAATGGTTGCCACGGTTGAACGAGGATTGTTAGAACGAGACTTTTGGTCGATAGAAATAGCTGGGGAAAGTCCTGAAATCTCATCTACATCAGGCTTGGGCATTTGATTTAAGAATTGCCGAGCATAAGAAGAAAGACTCTCTACATATCGTCTTTGTCCTTCTGCAAAAATAGTATCGAAAGCCAAAGAACTTTTCCCTGACCCCGAAAGACCTGTTATAGCTATCATTTTGCCACGAGGCATTTCTACAGACACATTTTTAAGATTGTGTGTTCGAGCACCTTTAACGACTATCAGCTGGTCTATTTCATTTTTTAGCTCTGTTTTCTTCATAAATATAAGCGATTGTAGCATAAATACTGTATAATTTAATCACATGAAATTATATAGAACAGACCATAAATTAATTCACTTATTAAGAAAAATATCTGTGCCTATAGCTCGTTTTGCTTTGTTTGTTGTTTTCTTTTGGTTCGGATATTTGAAACTTGTGGGACTATCTCCTGCTGGACCATTAGTTCATGACCTTTTTGATAAAACTATTCACTTCATGGCTTTCAATACTTTTTATATGTTGTTCGCTGCTTTTGAATGTATTATCGGTATTTTGTTTCTTATTAAAGGTACTGAGAGAGTTGTCTTTCCGTTGCTACTTCTCCACATGATTACAACCTTCCTTCCATTAGTATTTCTACCAGATATTGTTTGGCAAAGTGCTTTTGTACCAACCCTTGAAGGTCAATACATTATCAAAAACCTTGTAATCATCGCTACCGCTATCGGACTTGTTTCTCATTTACATCCACTTGCTAAAAAAAATACTTAAGGATTTATATACGTCTTATTTTTTAGAACTCCTATTTCATCACGAAGAATTGCTGCGGTTTCGAAGTCGAGGACTTTGACTGCTTCTTTCATTTCAGCTTCTTTGAGTATTATAAGTTTCTCAATAGGATTTTTCTTGCCTCTTCCCTTTTTACCCTTACTCGCCGCTTCTACTGCTGCAAAAAGTTCCATATCAAGTGCCAGCTCTGCATTGACTGCTTTTGAGTGATCGCTTTCCATGCCTTCAGTAATATCATTTATGGCTTTGGAAATAGTCTTTGGAGTTATGCCGTGCTTTTTGTTATATGCCAGCTGAACATCACGGCGACGCTTAGTCTCTCCCATGGCGCGCTCCATAGAACCTGTAATATTATCTGCATATAGAATAACTCTTCCATCAGCATTTCGAGCGGCTCTACCGATAGTTTGAATAAGAGAAACTTCACTACGGAGAAAGCCTTCTTTGTCAGCATCAAGTATGCCTATAAGAGATACTTCTGGCATATCAAGTCCTTCTCGAAGCAAGTTCACACCAACCAATACATCAAATGCACCTTTACGAAACTTGGTAATGATTTGTATTCTATCCATAGTCTTGATATCGCTGTGCATATATTCTGCTTTGATACCTTTTTCTTTGAGATAAGTAGAGAGATCTTCTGCCATTTTCTTTGTCAGAGTTGTAGCCAAGACTCGTCCACCTTTTTTAATTTCTCCTAAACATTCGTTTATAAAATCTTGTACTTGACCAAGATACTTTCCTTCTTCAAGTATCGGCCTGACAACAACTTCTGGGTCAACTAGTCCTGTAGGACGAATTATTTGCTGTACTGTTTGCTCACCGAACTCTGCTTCATATTTACCAGGAGTTGCAGAAACAAAAATACTTTGATCTATTCTTTTTTCAAATTCATCAAATTTAAGTGGTCTGTTGTCTTTGGCACTTGGTAAACGAAATCCAAACTCTACCAAAGTATTTTTTCTTGATTGGTCTCCTGCATACATAGCTCCAAGCTGAGGAATAGTCACATGTGACTCATCTATAAAAAGAAGAAAATCGGGTTTGCCCATTTTTTCGCCTGCCTGCGCAGGCAGGTGTGGAAAATATGATAACAAAGTCTCTGGTGGTTCTCCTGCTTTCTTTCCAGAGAGAAGCCTTGAATAGTTTTCAATACCTGAGCAATAGCCCATTTCTTTTATCATTGCCATATCATAAGTTGTTCGGCGTTTTATTCTTTCAGCTTCTAAAAGTTTTCCTTCTTTTTCAAAATAAGTGAGTTGTGATTTTAGTTCAGCGGCAATATCTTTAACTGCTTTATCTTTGGCTTCTGGTGCAGTTATAAAGTGTTTTGCGGGGAAAACAAAAACAAAATCTTCTTCTTGTAAAATACGAGAAGACACCGGGTCAATTTTTAAAATTTCTTCCACCTTGTTACCAGAGAAAAGTATTCTGTACTGTATAGTTTCAGATACTGGCATTATCTCAACAGTATTTCCTAAGGCTCGAAACTGAGCAGGAGAAAGATCAGCATTTGTTCTCTCGTAATGAATATCAATAAGTTTTTTCATGGCTTCAGTACGAGAGAGGCTCATACCTTTTTCTATTTTAAAATTTACTCTTTCATATTCTACTGGAGAACCAAGACCATAAATACAAGAAACAGACGCTACAATAATTACATCTTTACGAGTCAAAAGAGAAGCTGTTGTGGCATGACGAAGTCTATCTATCTCTTTATTTATCTGAGCATCTTTTTCTATATAAGTATCAGTTGTCGGCATATAAGCTTCTGGTTGATAGTAGTCATAGTAAGAAACAAAATAGTGAACTGCATTATTTGGAAAAAAAGATTTAAACTCACTAGCGAGCTGAGCTGCCAAGGTTTTGTTATGAGCTATTACCAAAGTAGGCTTTTGAACATCAGCAATAATATTGGCCATAGTAAAAGTCTTTCCGGTACCTGTAGCACCGAGCAATGTTTGTTTTTTATAGCCTTTTTTAAGTCCAGAAAGAAGCTTTTTTATAGCTTCTGGTTGATCTCCTCCTGGTTTAAAGTCACTAACTAGCTCAAACTTATCCATGAAGTGATTATATAGGAAAATGCTTACCTTATGAAATTAAGACTTTAGATTATCTATATCGTACATATTTTCAACAATATAAGCCTTAGCAACAATGTTATAAGTAAAAAGAGCTCCTATAACAGTAAAGATAAGAAAATAAACTAATGTTTTATTGAGTTTCATATATATTATTGTACTACTTTATAATATCTATCACAAAAAGACTTTTTAAAATCCGAAAATGTATTAGCCAAAATACTTTCTCTCATTTTCTCAACCAATCTCAATAAAAAATGAAGGTTATGTATAGAAGCCAGTGTTGCTGCCGTCATTTCATCTGCGCGAAATAAATGCGCAAGATATGCTCGACTATGATGTGTGCAAGTATAACAAGAACAGTCTTCCTCGAGGGGACTAAAATCTTTTGTAAAAATTGCATTACGAATATTTAGTCTGCCATCTTTTGTATACAAAGTTCCATGACGGCCCATACGAGTTGGAGCAATACAATCAAATAAATCACAACCTGCTTCAACTGCATCAAATAAATCTCTAGGTTCTCCTATACCGAGTAAGTGCCGAGGTTTGTCTTCCGGTAAAATACTATTAACCCAAGACACTGCTGTAGAAATATCGTCCTTAGTGAAAGATCCTCCTATACCATATCCATCAAATGGTAATTCTCCCATAGTCCGAGCCGCTTCTTCACGAAGGTCTTGATGGCGGCCTCCTTGAACAACACCAAAGAGTGCTTGAGTATTTTCTTTATCGAGTTCATTGTGTCGACTAATACACCTCTTCGCCCATTCATATGTTCGTGCCAAAGATTTTTTTTGGTATTCATAGGGAGCTGTTGGACTAGTGCATTCATCAAAAGCAAATATCATATCAGCTCCTATTTTCCACTGCGCTTCCATAGAACTCTCTGGAGTAAATAAATGCATAGAACCATCTATGTGAGATTTGAAAGTTACTCCTTCATCTGTCACATTTGCCAACTGACCTGCTGTAGGAGAAATATCTTCAACAGGTGCGTCGGCGGAAGCGACTTTTGAAACTGCAGTCCCAAATGCGGCACCGAGAGAAAAAGCTTGGAAACCACCGGAATCTGTCATTGTCGGACCGTGCCAATCCATAAAAGGACCAAATCCTCCTGCTTTCTCTACTATATCTGTACCAGGTTGAAGGTATAAATGGTATGTATTTGCAAGTACTACCTGCGCACCTAAACTCCTTATCTGCTCTGCAGTCAAAGCCTTGACTGTTGCCTTTGTCCCCACAGTCACAAAAGCTGGTGTTAGAATAACTCCATTTTTAGTTTGTATTTCCCCTGCCCTAGCAAGAGTTCCTTCTAATTTTTTTTCAATAGTGAATTTCATATCAACACTCTACTATATATCAAATCTTTTTCCATCTCTAAAAACTAAATGATATTACTATCGAGGACTGTCTGAGTTCGCCATCTGGCGGACGAGTTCCGCAGATAGTAATATTATTTAGTTTTTATTTACTATTTCACTATTACCCACTTAAGTGTCTGCAAATTTACTGGGACTTTTGCCAGAAGTCTTTGGAATGGATCACGAGCATCTGTCACTATCTTTTGAATTGTCGCTAAAGTATGAACTTCTAAAGTTTGTGAGGAAATAATACCACCTTGATCAAAAGATACATCTCTAGGTAAACGGACTTCATACTCCCCAGAACCACGACCTATCAAAGTCACTGCGACATTGCTTCCTGTGACATTACCAACAATTTCTCTCTTGGGAGCACTATATAGGAGAACTGTAGAACTTTTTTGACTTACATCAGAAATAGTCCCAAGCGCTATATCACCAAAAGCATAAACTATTTGTCCTATTTCTATACCTTCATCAGTACCTGCATCTAAAACAACAATGTCATAAAGAGAACGATTTGGTGGAACTATTACTCGAGCCAGGACACCAACACTTTTATCAAAACTTCTACCAAACTGTTCTTTTAAATTTTCATTTTCACTTTCTAAGCTTGAAAGAGCTACAAGGGAAGCATTTTGTGCATCGAGTGTACTTTGTAAAGAAACTATTTTTTTTATTAATGCTTGTTTTGAATCAAATACTAAAGACACACTATCACTATAAACAGGAGTAACTGCTGTTCTATATTTTTTTACCCAAGAAAAAACAAAGTATAGAAAAACAACTGCTAGTACAAAAACTACAGCAACAAGAAAATAATTATTTTTATTACGAAACTGTGACATGGTCGTCTATAGATAATAAAACACTTTTATATTCTTCAAAGGATTCAAGGATAATACCTGTACCTCGTACTACAGCAGACAAAGGGTCTTCTGCTATATAAACTGGTATTTTAAGTTCTTGCTGCAAAAGTTTAGACAAACTTTGTAAAAGAGCACCTCCTCCAGTGAGTACTACTCCTTGTTGTAAAATATCAGAAACCATTTCAGGTGGAGCTGATTCTAATACTTCTCTAATACTGCTGACAAGAAGTGAGACTGGATAACCGAGCGCTTCTCTGATATCCCCGTCTGTTACTACTAGAGCTTTTGGAAGTCCTGATATCAAATCTCGACCACGAACTTCAAATTCTGAATATTGCCCTTCGATAGCGGTACCAATAACTATTTTTATCTGCTCAGCTGTTTGTTCTCCTACTAATATTTTAAATTCATCTCTTAAATATTCAATAACTTTAGTATTAAAATGATCTCCTGCTACACGCAAATTTAACGATCTCACTATTCCCCCAAGAGCAATGAGGGCAATATCTGTAGTACCTCCACCAATGTCTACTACTAAAGTCGCTGTTGGAGAGAGGACAGGAAGCCGTACTCCTACAGCCGCAGCCATGGCTTCTTCTACTAAAAAGACTTCTCTAGCTCCAGCATTTATAGCTGCGTCATAAACAGCTCGCATTTCTACATTTGTTATCCCGCTTGGTACACCGATCAGAACTCTTGGTCGAAAAAACTTTTTATTTATTTTTTCTGTTTTTCGTAAAAAATATGCAAGCATTTCTTCTGTAATCTCAAAATCAGAAACAACACCTTCAACCAAAGGCCTAACAATATTTATATGAGCCGGAGTTTTACCCCACATTTTCTTGGCTTCTTTTCCTATCGCTACTATTTGTCCAGTCTTTTGATTTACCGCCACAATAGAAGGTTCGTTGATAACTGTTCCTTGTCCACGCAAATAAACCAAGGTATTTGCAGTACCAAGATCTATACCTATATCGTTTGAAAATCTACTGTATAACTTTTTTAACATGAGCAGTTACTTCGTTAAGAGGAACAATAATACTCTCTGTTTCTGTACGACCTTTTATTTCTGCTCCACCATTCTCAAGAGATCTTTTTGAAATAACTATACGAAGCGGCATACCGAGTAAATCAGCATCTGCAAATTTCTCTCCTGCCATAACACCCACTCGATCATCAAATAAAACTTCAACGCCACTATCAGCGAGTTCTTTATAAATATTTTCTGCTTGACTCATATCTTCTCCGAGAGCAACAAGATGTACACTAAATGGCGCAATAGATGCCGGCCAGACTATGCCTCGCTCGTCAGAGAGTACTTCTACAACTGTACCCATAAGTCTTGTGATACCAATACCATAAGAACCCATAAATACAGAAATATCTTCTCCTTCTTCATTTTTATAACTGAGACCAAAAGGTTCTGAAAATTTTGATCCAAGAGAAAAAATATTTCCTGTTTCTATTGCCTTCTTTTCTATAACATTAGCTTTATCAATATCAAGTTCTTTGAGTATTTCATCAGTAAACACTTCTTTGTTTATTGCTATTTCTTTTTCTTTATCAATATAAATGAGGTCTTCACCTGCTTCTGAAATGGTTTGGAATTCGTGAGAATATTTTGAAAATGTTCCACCTGAAGCAAATGTTAGATAAGTATATTCTCCTATACCTATACGATTAAAGACATTTTTATATGCCTGTTTTGCTCTTTCATAAAATTCATTATGCTGTTCAATATCTCTTGAAAAAGAATAAAGAGCTTTCCAGTAAAATTCACGTCCTCGAAGCATGCCGCTTTTACTACGAGTTTCATTACGAAAAATTGTTTTGAAATCATAAGGATAGACAGGAAGATCTTTATAAGACGAAATAAAATCTTTCATGATATTTGAATATGCTTCTTCATTAGTAAATGAAAGACCAAGCTCGGAACCACTTTGAAGCTTAGTTTTAAACCATACATCAACAACATCATCACTCCATCTATTAGTTTTCTCCCAAACTTCTTTACTTTGTAGTGCCGATGTTTTCATTTGAACACCACCAATAGCATCCATTTCTTCTTTTACAATAGCTATAATTTTATCCGTAACCCTAAAACCCAGCGGGAGAATCGAATAAACACCTGCCATTTCCTTATGGATAAATCCTGCACGAATTAAAAGCTGGGCATTCTTTGCCTCTTCATCTGATGGGTTCTCTCGCTTGGTACGAGTAAATAGCTGACTCTGTCGCATAACTACCTATATAATCGCATATTTTGGGTAATAAAAAAAGCCCTTATTGGCAAAATAGCTTTAAAATGTTAGAGTATGGCATCCTTTCAAGGATGAAATTATTCAGTTAAGCAAGGGTAGATTAAAGCTCTCCCCTCGTACAGATTTAAACAATATGAAAAAAGAACTATCTCTTATGCCTCTTATGGAGGCTGGTGTCCACTTTGGATACTCACGCACAAAAAGACACCCTACTGTTACTCCATTTCTTTATGGTAGTAAAGGTGGTGTTGATATTATCGATTTAGAAAAAACTGCCCCTCAAATAGAAGCAGCGGCAAACTTCATGGCTGAACTTGGAGCGGCAGGCAAAAGCGTGCTCTTCGTAGGTGTTAAGCCAGAAGCTCGTAGTAGTATTACTGAAATAGCAAATTCACTGAAGCAACCATTTGTTACAGAGCGATGGATCGGTGGAATACTTACAAACTTCTCAGAAATCAAAAAAAGAATCGCTAGACTTCAAAAACTTACTGAAGATAAAACTAGTGGAGACTTTGCAAAATATACAAAGAAAGAACAATTGGTTCTAAGTCGTGAAATGGAAAGACTAAATAAATTCTTTAGTGGTTTAACAGGATTAACAAAAATGCCTGACGCTGTAGTAGTTGTAGACTCAAAGAAAGAACACATTGCTATCCTAGAAGCTAGAAAAATAGGTGTGCCTGTTATCGCTATCGGAAACACTGATTGTACTATTCGTGATATCACCTACCCTATCATCGCAAACGATAGTAGTGCTTCGAGTATCAAAGCAATCCTTGCTATACTAAAAGATGCATTTAGTAAGTAAAAAGTTTTTAAAGTTATAAAGTTTATAAAGTAAATCGCGGACGAAGATATATTTTGAAAAGTACCTTGCGCAGCGCGACTGGCGCGAGCAGAACAAAAATTCATCAGAATTTTATGTGTGTACTTTGAGAAAAATATCTAGGTAGCGATACAAAATTAATAAAAAATATGGAAATAACAACAGCACAAGTAAAAGAACTTCGAGACAAAACAAGTGTATCAGTAATGCAATGTCGTAAGGCATTAGAAGAAGCAGGTGGCGACATGGAAAAAGCATTGATTATCCTTCGAAAGAAAGGTAGTGAAATGGCTGAAAAGAAATCTGATAGAACAGCCTCTGATGGACGCATTTTTATCAAACAAGATGGTGGTAAGGCTGCAGTAGTGACATTACACTGTGAGACTGACTTCGTAGCACAAAATGAAGGTTTTATAGCTTGTGGAGAAGGTATCTTAGAGAGCGCTTATAATGATGGTGCAGAGAAGGCAAAAGAAGCCTCTGTAGCACTTATAAATGATGCAATCCTAAAGACCGGAGAAAATGTTCAACTAGGAACTATCGATATTTTTGACGGAGATCAAACTGTTGGTTATTATGTCCACTTCAATGGTAAAAGTGCTGCTTTGGTGTCAATGAAAGGTGGGTCAGAAGAAGTAGCTAGAGATGTAGCTATGCATGCTAGTGCTATGCGCCCTACATATTTAAAATCAGAAGATATAAAAGAGTCTGACAGAGAAGCTGTTATAGAAGTATTGAAAAAAGAAGTAGACGAAAGTGGAAAACCAGAAGAAATAAAAGCAAAAATGATGGAAGGAAAAATCTCTGGTTATTTCAAAGAACAAACTCTACTCGACCAACCATTCTTCAAAAACCCAGAAGAAACTATTGGCTCACTTGTTAATAAATCAGGTGGTGAAATAGTTTCTTTCAAGCTGTATAATATAGCTTAGTATGTTGACCTTGGTTATAAAATTTGTTTTGTCTTTAATATTGGTATGGCTATTGGTCATGTACAATATTTGGAGAGAAAGAAATAAAGACCAAGGTCTTGCTGATCACAAAGTACCTGAAGTATACGCAAAGACAAAAAGAATATTAAGACGATTTTGGTTTTATTTACTTAGGTTGTTGTCAAAATTACAAAACTTTTTGACCATAGCTGCTACAAAAATTTTCTTTAAAATCTTTCCTAAAGCCAAGAAATTGTTTATTTCTAAAGACAAACTGACTGGCTTAGAACATGGACCGTCATCATACTTTCTCAAGAGCATTACCTTAGAGAAAGATAGTCTAAAAAAGAATAGACGAAAATCAAAAAATGTGTAAAATAGTAGTACTTGGTTTAATAAGTTAAAAACCTTGTACGCAGTGCCGCTTTAGCTGTTTTGGTGGGTATGACGATTCGTAATAAACAGATACTGGTAAAATACTAACTCCAGTAAATGCCGCTTTAGCTCAGTTGGTAGAGCAACGCTTTTGTAAAGCGAAGGTCGTCAGTTCAAGTCTGACAAGCGGCTCCATAAATAAAAACAGTTGGTAGAGTTCTGCCAACTGTTTTTATTTATGGAGTGGTTGTAC
>JAGOQI010000017.1:0-3722 GCA_017991515.1 Minisyncoccota bacterium
TTTTGCCCGCCCTCGGATTTCGCCCGAGCCCAAAAGACGGATTCCATTCTTTCGCCATATCACGCGCCTTCGGCGCGTGCGCATTTCGGTCTTTCAAAACGCGAAGTTTCAGTATGTGACCCTACGGGGAATCGAACCCCGCTTCCATCCTTGAGAAGGATGTGTCCTAACCGATAGACGATAGGGCCTTTTTATTGCTTGATTACTATATCCAAAAGTAGAGCATAATTCAAGTTTTAAGTAGCAATAAGTAGCAAGAACTGTAAGTAGCAAGGACTGTCCTTGCGAATCGTAATAAGTTGTATCAAAAGTGCTATAATAAATACATATGAAAAAACGATATATTGTCATTATATTAATAATAGTTTTCGGTTTATTATTTTGGGCTTTGACGAAAGGTATTTCTAATGCGCCTGTTAATACTAACAATCCAGACGTCTCTTTAGAGCCAGATCAAGCACCAGCACAAAAGGAAGGTAAGATAATAGTTACTTCACCGCTTCCAGAGAGTAATGTTGGAGCTTCTCCTATCAGTATCAAAGGTAGAGCAGTAGGGAATTGGTTTTTCGAAGCGTCAGCTCCAGTAGATGTTGTGAACTGGGATGGGCTTATTATCGGACAAGGTTATGTAACTGTTGACGAGGGGTATGATTGGATGACTACAGATATGGTGCCATTTTCTGGAACTGTTTCTTACGACGCAAGCCAACTCGCTCCTTATG
Source organism: Minisyncoccota bacterium (assembly GCA_017991515.1). GTDB lineage: Bacteria > Patescibacteriota > Minisyncoccia > Phycocordibacterales > UBA9973 > UBA4124. The sequence goes on from JAGOQI010000017.1 coordinate 723, forward strand.
ACTATGGTTGGATAATAATGAAAAAAGATAATCCAAGTGGTGAACCACAGTTTGACGACGCATTAGAATTTAAGGTATTCTTTAAATAATGAAGAAACATAAAAAAGATATAATAATACTTATTGTTTGTTTGGCTATTTTAGTAGCTTTGGTTTCTATAGGTTTCAAAACTAGTGACCTAGAACCAGAGCCAACCATTGCTGACTTACAAACTCAGGCTTGGCCATCTGAGAAGTTGGAAGATATAAAAGTCAGTGAAAAAACTGAGCATTATGATATAAATGCTGTTTACCCAAAGACTAACAGTGATATCATAACTAATTATTTCAAGTCATATGTTGAAAATCAAATAGTTACTTTTAAAGAGGACACTAGTTGGGTAAATGAAATACAAAGTGCTAGTAGTGCTTCTTTGACTTTGGATATCAATTATAGTTTTGTAGGAAGTGATAATGTTCAAAACTATATATTTAGTACAGCATCATATACTGGTGGAGCTCACGGTTTACAGTTTAGAAAAACATTTTCTTTCAACAAAGAAGGTCAACTACTAACTCTGTCAAATATTTTCTTTAACGGTCTTGACGACTTGAATGCTTTTTCAACATTAGTTCAAAAAGAGCTTTCAAAAAGAAGTGATGTTAACCAAGAATGGCTTTCAGATGGAGCAGGTCCAAATCCAGAAAACTATCAGTCGTTTGTCGTAACAGATCAAGGTATAACTGTTTTGTTTGATCCATACCAAGTAGCCTCATATGCTTCAGGAAATATTGATATAAGTATCCCAACAAGTAGCTTTAGTAAAATAGCCAATCCAGAAATATTTTCTACTCAGTAGTTTGTTCTATTGAACCCTCTATAGATAAGGGGTCAATACCTGCACTCTCTCCTGAGATTCTCATAACATCTTTATCTACTTTTCTAAGTTCTTTTCCAGAACTAGTATAGTGGTTTACTACTGTGTTCAGTGAATTACCTATTTTGTTGTGATATTCCTCATATGCCTTGAGATGTTTACCAAGCTCGCCAACTCTTTTAACTATATCTTTAGCACTTTCTTCTATCTGTAGAGAACGAAGCCCTTGAAGAACTGTTTGTAAATAAGCCAAGAAAGAAGTAGGGGAGACAATAATCACTTTCTTTTCAAACGCATACTGGACAAGGTCTTGAGTATTTACTTTGATAGTTCCAACTTCTGCTATCAGCAAATCATAATAAATAGATTCATGGGGGATAAACATAAATGCGAAGTCTAAAGTATCTTCGTCTGGTCTTATGTATTTTGATGTTTCGTCTATTCTCTTTTTTATATCTTTTTTAAATTCTGCAACAAAAGGTTCTGGGTCAGAGCCACCTTTGTGAGCTTCGATAATGCGGTTGTAATTTTCAAGTGAAAACTTGGAGTCAATAGGTATTATCTTTTTGCCAACAAAAACTACGGCATCTACTATCTCTCCGTTCTTAAAAGGATATTGGGTTTGAAATGTTTTTGGAGGTAAAACTTTTGAAAGTATCGTTTCAAGATAGTATTCTCCTAATATTGTGCCTCTTTGTTTTGGATTTTTCAAAATGTCTTGAAGTTGATTTAGACTCTCCGCAAAACCAAGAACTTGTTTGTTACCTTCGTCTAGTCGAGTTAGGCGCTCTGTAATGTCAGAAATAATTTGATTTGACTGAGTACTTTGAAATCGCATATTCTCCGCAATAGATTTTTCGCTGTCTCCCAGCTTTTGGTCGACTGTCTTTTGTAGTTCAGACATTTGTTGGAGTAGGAGAGTAAAAGCAGTTTTGTCTTCACTATTTTCCACAGGCTTTTTTCTAGATAACAATACATAGGCAAAAAGCCCTCCGATAACAACTCCGATAACACTGTAAGTTAATTGCATATAACTATTTTATCACAAACTATTTTCCCAAGTATTTTTGTAAGGTAAATATCCAGTCTTCTTCGCCAACAGGGTTTTTCAACTTTTCATTCAAAAGCCAAGAAAGGTAACCAAGGTCTATTTTTGCGACTTCTTCAACTCGCATACCCTTGTGTTTACCAAATGTAAACTCTCTGATGAAAGCAGGTTCTTTGGTTATGTTTTGCATTTTCTTTAAAGCTTCTTCTTCAGATGAGCCACCTGAGACCATTTTCTCTAGAAGATATTCAAAAAGCTTTTCAAGCACTATTACATCAGCGAGTGCATCGTGAGCTCCGACATCAAGCTCCATATCCAGTGCATAGCGTAAGTATTGAAGTTTATAATTTGTAAAGTTTACCTCTGTGTCTAGTTCTCTGATAGTTTTGTAAGTACAAATAACATTAGTTGGTTTTATATCTTCGTGGGCAAGCATGGCGACATCAAAAGCGCTGTTATGGGCAACAACGATAGTCTCAGGACTTTCGAACAAATCTTTTATTTCTTTATATTTCTCTGAATCTTTAAAGAGAGGCTTATTAGCTACCATTTTGTTTGAGATATGGTGAACAGCACTAGCTTCAAATGGGATAGGAGATAAAGGCTTAAAAAGCTCATTCAAAACAGGAGTAGCCACGCCTCGCTCTTTGATAGCCAGCTGAACTATGCGGTCTTCATGCGTGTTGCCAGTGGTTTCTGTGTCGAAAAATAGTATTCTCATATAGACATTGTAACATTTTTCTGTTTTTTTTCTGTTATAATATAAAAATTGAAATATATTATGTTTAAAAAACCATCAAATCCAATAATTTCGCTTCTTATCTTGTTTGTAATGCTTCTCTCGGGAGTAATGCAAGTGTATGCTGCTGTTATTCCTACTGTGACAACTCAGCCAGCTTTAACAACTTATTATCGAGCTATTAATATCGACTATACCAAAGTACCAAATACAGATCAAACAGATTTCCCTTTTCTGTTTTTTTTCTGTTATAATATAAAAATTGAAATATATTATGTTTAAAAAACCATCAAATCCAATAATTTCGCTTCTTATCTTGTTTGTAATGCTTCTCTCGGGAGTAATGCAAGTGTATGC
>JAGOQI010000017.1:3822-4381 GCA_017991515.1 Minisyncoccota bacterium
TGCTGTTATTCCTACTGTGACAACTCAGCCAGCTTTAACAACTTATTATCGAGCTATTAATATCGACTATACCAAAGTACCAAATACAGATCAAACAGATTTCCCTATTCTTGTGCAGGGAACATACTCATATCTAAAAACAGTTGCAAATGGAGGTAAGGTACAAAATGCAAATGGTTATGATATTGGATTTTATTCTGACTCTGGGTTAACCACACCGCTTAAATTTGAAATAAATAAATGGTCTGCTACAACAGGAGAACTTATTGCCTGGATCAAAATCCCAACTCTCTCTCATACCACAAATACAACCATATACATGGCATATGGAAATCCTTCTATCACTACAGATCAATCAGATCCAGCAGGTGTCTGGACAAATAACTATCTATCAGTTTGGCATTTAGGAGACGGCACTACTTTGAATTTGGCTGATTCAACTTCAAATAATAATACTCTTGTTAATGGAAACAGTACACCAGCAACTCCGGGAAAGTTTTATGGAGGAGCAGATTTTGTAGGAGCAAATTCTAACTATTTATACGGAGGTAGTACTATC
>JAGOQI010000004.1 GCA_017991515.1 Minisyncoccota bacterium
TCAGGTTTTGGTATAGAAAAAAATATAGCACCTACGGCTACTACAAAAATCAAAAATATTAGAAGTTTCTTTAACACTTAGTTATTATAACAAAATTATTTTGTTAATATTTCTGCTCCATCTTCGGTAATCAAAACCGTGTGTTCAAAATGGGCACTGCGAGAGCCATCGGTAGTTTTAAGAGTATAACCGTCACGCATCGTGACTATATCTTCAGAACCACGAGTCAGCATTGGTTCTATAGCTATGACCATTCCTGGTAGGAGTTTTGCTCCTCTGCCTGGTCGGCCATAGTTTGGCACATAAGGATCTTCATGAATAGCCCTGCCTACTCCATGCCCTGACAGAGTACGCACAATACCGAGTTTATAAGGCTTTACAAAGCTTTCTATCGCATATCCGATGTCACCCACAGTAGCACCTGGGACAATGGCTTCTATGCCCTTATAGAGCGCCTGCTCGGTAACTGCCATAAGTTCTTTATCCTTAGGGGTAATTATTCCTCCGACAGGGACAGTGATGGCATGATCCAAGAAAACTCCTTCGTAGTTAAGCCCTAAATCAAGAGCAATAATATCACCCTCTTTAAGTACATATTTTCCAGGTATTCCGTGAACAACTTCAGCATTTACTGAGGTAATAAGAGAAGCTGGATAAGGAGCATCTGCCCCTTCTGGTTTGTAACCTAAAAATGCTGGTTTATGTCCTGCTTCAGTAATAAGTTTGTGTGCATAATCATCGAGCTCTTTGGTTGTTATCCCTGGTGCAACTTTTTTTGAAACTTTACGCAAAATATCAGCGAGTATCGGACCTCCCCTTCTTAGTCTTTCTATTTCACTTTCTGTTTTTATAATAATCATGTAAGTTATAAAGTTTTTAAAGTTATAAAGTTCATAAAGATAAAATAATTTCTTATAGCGAGCACAAAATATAATGAATACTTTTGTGTTGTGAGCGTGACTGACGCGAACATCAGGTCAATTTTTAGCAAAAAATTACCGACAAAAGTATTCATTATACTTTGTGCGAGCGTCCTCATTCTAATCCAAGTTCTTCACAAATATCTCTATGAACACATTCTATAGTTTGCTCTCCTGAAACGCTATGATAAACAACTCTTGGAGATTGTTTAAGGAGTTCTATAGCAGGTATTACTGACTCATGAAACCACTGTATTCTGCCCCAAACATCATTTTCATCTTTATCATCTTCTCTTCCTCTAGCCTTAAGCCTATCATAAGACCATTCATCACTAACATCAATATTAATAACATGTGGATGCCAATCAAAAAAATCAAAAGTTGAGCAAAGAGCTGGTACTTCGTCACAGATACGAGGAGTTCCATCAATGAAGACATGCTGATTTCCATTATATTTTTCTATTATCGAATGGCTCCATGCATGAACGCCCAAGAAAGACGGAGGTAGCTTACCTTGATCTATCATTTGTTTTGTTAGCTTACCTGTATATGTTGGACTTTTTATAAGTTCACGAAAGATTTTCCCCGTCTCAAGATCAAACATTGAAGCTTCTGGATCGAGAGATTGTATTTTCTTTTTTAGAAGATCTACTTGGGTTCCTTTACCAGAGCCTGACTGACCGATAAAGATATAAACTCCTTTATTCATTTTTAGATTATATCACTTTTATTCGTGAAGAGAGATTTGAGCGTCAACTTTTCTAATCAAATCAATAAGAACAGAAACTACGATAAGAAGAGATGTTCCTCCAATAGCAAAAGAAGTAATACCTGTAGCTGACTGAATTATGTGAGGCAGAACCGCAACTGCACCAAGGAATACTGAACCAACAAGTGTGATTCTAGTTACAATAGTAGAGATGTAGTTTGTGGTTGCATCTCCTGGTCTAATACCTGGGACAAAAGCTCCATTTTTTTGTAAATTTGTAGCTATTTGTTTTGGATCAAAAGTAACTGCGGTATAAAAATATGTAAAGAATACAACTAACAAAAAGTAGACTGACGAATAAAGTGCTTGATGAGAAAGAAAATATTGAAGTCCAGAACCAATACTTTGAAGTATTGCACGAGAAGAATTAGCAAATACTCCTACAAGAAATTGTGGGAAAAGAAGCAAAGAAGAAGCAAAGATAATTGGCATTACACCTGCTTGAGCCAAACGAAGTGGTAAATAAGTACTATTACCATTTAAAACCCTGATACCGCGAACAGCTCGCGCATATGTAACAGGTACAGGTCGCTCTGCTTCATAAATATAAATAATCCCAGCAATAACAAGTATTGCTATAGCAATATAAAGAAGCAGAAGAGGTATTTGGTCTACTGTAAAAGTAAAGAAGAATTGAGCTACTTTACTTGGCATAGTAGCTAAAATACCGGCCATAATAAGTATAGAAACACCACTACCAACTCCAAATTCATTGATAAGTTCCCCTATCCAAAGAAGTAACATAGATCCTCCAACAATAATTATGATGTTGGTTATAAGAGCATTTAAAGATAATGCGTCGATAGCACCTTGAGACTGGAGATATTTGATAAAACTAAAAGCCTGGAGAACAGCAAGAGGAACAGTCAAAAGTCGAACATATTGGTTGAACTTCTTTCTACCTGCTTCACCACTCTCTTGCATTAACTCCTTAAGCCTAGGAGCCATCATAGATAAAAGTTGCATGATAATAGAAGCTGTAATATAAGGACCGATACCAAGCATTATTATTGAAAAGCTTGAAAGACCTCCACCAGAGAGAGCGTTGAATACTCCAAAGAATTGATTGCCTTCTAAAAACTGATTGATTCTAAGTGTATCTACACCAGGAACAGGAACAGATGCTAAAAGCCTAAATATAAATAAAGCACCGATAAGAAAGAGCACTCTATTTCGAAGCGATCTGTCTGTAAAAAGTGTTTTTAGTTTATTTAGAAATGAATTCATCTTGTTTTTTAAGCAGTACCGTTAACTTTTCCTCCTGCTTTTTCTATTTTTGTTTTTGCTGTATCTGAAGCAATACAATCAAAGATTTCTAGTTTTTTTGTAAGCTCTCCAGTTGCAAGAATTTTTACTTGAGGAAGAACTCCTTTTGTTCTTGTGATAAGACCTTTTGTAAAGAGTGTTGATGGAGTAACAGCGTCCCCTGCATTAAAGTTTTTCTCTAAGACTGAAAGATTAACAACAGCAGGTCTTATAGCGAAAGCTTTGTTCATATTCTTTCCTCGTCCACGAAGTTTTGGATACTTTTTAATAATATCACGAATATGTGGGCGAATTTTATGACCAGCTCTAGCTTTTTGACCCTTTGTTCCTCGTCCAGCAGTTTTACCTCTAGTACCTCCACGGCCTACTAGTTTTGCTTTTTTATTTTTTGTTGTTCTTTTTAATTTATTAAGCATGATATTACTATTTATTTTCAGAATTAACTTCTGGTGCTACTTCTACTTTTGGAGTATTAAAAGAATGTTTTTTAGAAATAGGACGAAGTGCTTTGATAACTGCTTTAGCTGTATTAAGCTTGTTTTTACTTCCAGAGAGAACCTTACTAGTTACATCACGGATACCGGCAATAACCAAAATATCTCGAACTGCTGCTCCTGCCACAAGACCTTTACCTTTGTTTGGAAAAAGGATAACTTCACTTGAACAATATTTTGCACCTACATCCATAGGGATAGACTGTGTATCTGTTTTCTTGATCTTTATAGCATTTCTCTTTGCTGACTTAAGAGCTTTGGCAATAGCTAATGCTGTATCTCCTCCTTTTCCAGTACCAACTCCAACAACACCACTCTTATCTCCAATAACCATAGAAACAGCAAAACTCATACGACGACCTCCAGCTACCACACGAGTAACTCGTCTAATATCTAAAATCTTTTGATCAACATCTTTAACTCTATCAGCGAAGCTTTTTCCTCCTGCATGTCTAGGTTGACGCCCTCCTGCTAATAAAGGTCGTGGGAAAGATGAATTTGTTGTTGGTTTTTTATCAGTCATAATTATTTTTATTAAAATTGTAGTCCTGCCTCTCTAGCTGCATCAGCCAAAGCTTTTATTCGACCAGCGTACTTGAAACCATTTCGGTCAAAAACTACTGCTTTAATACCTTTTGCTTGAGCTAACTTAGCAACTTCCTGCCCTACTGAAATAGCTCCTTGCATCTTAGTTTCCTTTTTTCTGTTCATATCATTTGATGCTACTAGTGTAACTTGTGCAACATCATCAATAAGTTGAGCGTATGAAAAATTGTTCGAACGAAACACACTCATCCGAGGACGATCTGCAGTACCAGAGATAAGCTTACGAACTTTTCGCTTAATTCTCATTTTCTTTTCTTGTGTGTTTTGTCGTGACATATATTTAAAAATTATTACGCAGTTTTCTTACCTGCTTTTCGACGAATAACTTCATCGTGATATCGGAAACCTTTACCTTTATAAGGTTCTGGTTTCTTAAGTGCTCGGACCTTAGCAGTGAAGGCTCCAACTGATTCTTTGTTTATACCTGTAACAGTAAGGTTATTTTTCTCAGCTGTAACAGTAAGCTCTTCTGGGATTGATACTACCACAGGGTGAGAAAATCCTAGAGCAAGATGAAGGTCTGTTCCTTTAACATCGCTTTTGAAACCAACTCCTTCAAGGATAAGTTTCTTCACAAAAGGAGTATTTACACCTGCTAGCATGTTCTTTACATGAGAGGCATATGTTCCCCAAAGTGCTCGAGAGAAAGGATCATCCTTCTTTGGCGCAAAAGAGATAACATTGTTCTCAATAGTGATAGCAATAGTATCCGTAAAATCTTTAGAAAGAGTTCCAAGTGGACCTTTCACAGTAAAAACTCCTCCAGTATATTCTACTGTTGTGTTTGCTGGTATTTCTAGTTGTTGTTTTCCTACTCGGCTCATAATAATAACTCTTTACCAAATCATAAATAATGCTTCACCACCGACCTGTTCTTTGTGGGCTTGCTTGTTACTCAAAATCCCTTTTGGAGTTGAGAACACTGTGATACCTCTATTGTTTTTCACAATGTGAATATCACGAACTCCCATATATACACGACGAGAAGGCTTTGAGATTCGCTTTACATCAGAGATTTTTGAAATACCAGAAGGATAAGCAAGTTCTATTTCAATAACAGGGACATTGTTCTTTTCTGTTTTCTTTGAATAACTTTCAATAAAACCATGATCTTTCAAACATTGTGCAATAGACATTTTAACTGCAGAAAAAGGAACAGTAACTGATTTCTTTGAAATCATTGCACCATTTTTCATTGTTATTATCATGTTAGATATTTGATCCATATATTTTTACTGTGAATTACCAAGAACTCTTTCTGATACCTGGGATCATTCCTTCATTTGCGTATTCACGGAAGCAAATACGGCAAAGACCGAAGTCACGCATGAAGCCATGTGCTCGACCACAACGGAAACAGCGGTTAACCGCTCGTGTACTATATTTTGGCGTCTTTTTTGAACGCGCGATAACTGATGTTTTAGCCATATTTTGTAAACCCTAAGAAATATCGCCTCTGGATGTCTGTATCATCACTTTTGTGTAGGCACAGAGATAAAGAGGGATTTCAAAGGAGTGGGCTTATCTTAACAGAAAGTAACTATTTGGTCAACCTCCTCACCTGTTTGGTGGGGAGGTCCAATAAAAAACCCTCTCTTTCGAAAGGGCTTTACTTACTCTAGTTAACAATTTCTTTAATAAGTGCCTGATTTTTACTAAACAATTTTTTAAGGCTAATAATATTAGCCTCTAAAGGTGTCCCCTTTTGTAAACCTATAAAATTTTTTCTTATGAAATCTTCAAGGTTACAGACAATGAGATACATTTTAATTTTTTCATCTTCAGCAAGATTGCTGTTTGAAAAACTTTTTAACTTCTCTACTTCTGATAAAACAATTTTCTCCATATACTTTATCAACTGAGGATTTTTATCCTTTATAAAGTTCCATATTTCCTGATCTATCTTATTATTAATTTCAAAACAATTAAAAATATTGAAAAGATCTTTAAAGTTTAAGGATTTTTCTATATGAGCAGTTATTGATTCAATATAGAAAACTTGTATTTTATCTTTGTACTGGAAGCTTCCATAGACTACCTTATCTATGTAATTAATCGCATTCCTAGCCGAAACAAAGTTAAAAGTTTTTGCTTCACTCTTTTTTGTATCAATAGTTTGTTCAAAATATTTAGTACGGTAATTATTTTTTTTCTTTCTTTCTCTTCGAAAAAGAAATAATAAGACAAGTGAAAAAAGAACTGCTAGAAATAAAGCGCTGGGTAAAAGGTCAATGTTTTTAAACATGGGCTTAAGTTTTCTTTATACACTACATTTAAAACATAAAAAGTCAATAAAAAACTCTGCTAACGCAGAGTTTAAACATTTACTAGTATTTAAATACAATATGGTAAAAAGCTAATAAGCTATAAACCATGTGCAAACAAAATACAAGATACACATTTTTATATTTTTGGAACATAAACGAAAAAGCAATAGCTCCTGGAGCAACAAAAGCCATTACGGCAAGCGGCCTAGCGAAAATACTATGCATCCATATAAAAAGTATGGTTACCAAAGTAGTAATGATTATAGTAGCACTTTTACCTTTAAAAATTTCATGACCAACCTTAGATAAAAAACTTTGGTACATAAAATCTTGAGCTACAACATAAAATAAAGACCATTTAACTACTCTAATCCAATCTGCTTTTGCTATATTTATTGTTTCAGTAAAACCCAAAATATTAGCATAAGGACCAGCAAATAATAATCCTAAAATACATAATCCTAAAGTAAGACCAACACCCTTTGTGGGATTTTCAGGATTAAAACCAATATCACGCAAATTCCATTTCTTTGTTAACAATAATAATACTGTGATAATAAAAACAAAAGCCAAAGTTCCATTTATGAGATATTCATTTTGGAACTTAGAATCTAATATTTTATTACTACCTATTGCTACCGGAACAGTTGGAACAAAAAGAAATATTGGTAAAAATACCGTAAGACGTTTAGATAAATTTATTTTTTTCATGTGCAGTAAGTTTTCTTTAATATTACTCCCGCTGTGAGAAAAAGAAAAGCCCTTACTTTGTAAGGGCTTTTCTAGTATTTTTTAAAGGTCTTTTTTGAAAGGAATACCAATGTGAGTGAAGAAAGCTAGAGCTTCTTCTTTTGTCTTAGCGGTTGTACCGATTGTGATAGCCATACCGAAAACATCTCGTAGGTCTTCGTCTGAACACTCTGGGAAGATAGTATGTTCTTTAATACCCATAGTCATATTACCAATAGCGTCTACAGAGCCAGGATTGATACCACGGAAGTCTTTTGTTCGAGGAAGAGCAATGTTGATAAGCTTGTCCATAAAGTGGTACATACGAGCTCCACGGAGAGTTACCATGAGGCCTACTGGATCTCCTTCTCGAGATTTGAAACCAGCTACTGACTTCTTGGCTGCACGAAGTGAAGGCTTTTGACCTGTTATCTTTGCTAGTCTATCAGAAACAAGATTATTTCTTTCTCTATCTTTTTTCATGTCAGAACCTGTTCCAACAGAAATACTTATTTTAGTAAGGTGAGGAGCAGAAACAGCATTTTTGTATCCAAATTCTTTTAATGCTTTTGCTGTATTTAATTCTTTTTCTTTAACGATTTTCATATTATTTCAACTCTTGTCCGCTCTTTTTAGCAATGCGAACATTCTTATCTCCTATTTTTTTCTTGCCAATACGAGTAGCTTTGCCAGTCTTTGGGTCTACTACCATAACATTTGAGGCATTGATAGAAGCTTCTATTTCTATCATAGAACCTTTTGTATCTTTACTCTTTGCCTTTAAATGTTTCTTAACTTTATTAACACCAGAAACAAGCAATCTGTTTGTCTCAGAGATTACTTTTGTAACCTGGCCTTTCTCGCCTTTGTTCTTTCCTGCTATTACTATTATATTGTCTCCTTTTTTGATTTTCATATTATAAAAATTATAGTACCTCTGGTGCAAGAGAAGCTATTTTCTGATAACCAAGCTCTGCTATCTCTCTTGGAATAGGACCGAAAATACGACCTGCTTTTGGCTCTTTCTTTCCTTTTTCAAGAATAACAACAGCGTTATCATCAAAACGGATATAAGAACCATCCTTTCTTCGGAAAGATTTCTTTTGTCTTACAACTACAGCATAGCAAACATCTTTTTTCTTTATAGCTTTTCGTGGTTCTGCTTTTTTGATAGAAAGTACCACAACATCTCCGATACCTGCATATCGTCTTTTTGAACCTCCAAGAACTTTGAAGATTTTACCTACAGTTCCTCCAGCATTATCTGTGATTTTTACGATTGATCCATCTTGTAACATAAGCCTATTTGTTTACCACACTAAAGTGTTTATCTTTTGAAATTGGACGAGTCTCGACTATCTCTACAGCGTCCCCTACCTTACTTGCATTAGTCTCATCATGAGCCTTGTACTTTTTAGTTATTTTAAGAAACTTCTTGTACTTTGGGTGTATTACAAACCTAGTCACAGCAACAACAACTGTCTTATCCATTTTGTCGGATACAACAAGTCCTTTGATTGTTTTCTTTTGTGTTGTTGGTGTTTTCATAATAATTGTTCTTAGTGAGTATATACTACTGTTTTTTTCTAAAATGTCTACTTTTATAGATCTCTAGTAATTACTCTTGTCTTTACTGGTAGCTTTGTCCCTGCTTTTCGAAGTGCTTCTCGTGCAACAACTTCTGTAACTCCGTCTACTTCAAACAAAACTCTTCCAGGTAAAACTTCTATAGAATAACCCTTAAGCTCTCCTTTTCCTCCTCCCATCGGTACTTCTGCTGGTTTACTTGTTATAGGTCTGTCAGGAAAAACTCTAATCCACATCTTTCCTACTTTTGTAAGATGTCTTGAAGCTGCCTTTCTAGCTGCTTCGAGTTGGTTAGAGGTAAGTCTTCCTAATTGTTCAGTTTTCAAGCCGAAAGATCCAAAAGATAATTCTGTACCACGAGTTTCTACGCGAGAACTCATGTCAGTTCTTTTCTTGTGCCACTTTCTAAATTTTACTTTTTTCGGGAATAACATAATAATTTTTTAAACTTGTTTTATTTCTTCTCTCCTTTTGCAAAAACTTCTCCTTTGTAAATCCAAACCTTGATACCAATGTCTCCATAAGGCATGTGAGCTTTTTCTCTAGCATAATCAACATCAGCTCGTACTGTTTGAAGTGGAACAGATCCTCTTTTTAGGATTTCACTTCGAGAAATTTCAGCTCCTCCAAGTCGTCCACCTATGTAGAAACGAACTCCTTCTACACCACGAACAGTCATAACCTTTTCTATAAGTTGCTTCATAACACGACGATATGGCATTCTCTTTTCTAGACCTTCTGCGATCATAAAAGAAACTATCTTTGCATCAGCTTCCGGAGAAGTTACTTCTACTATTTCAAGCTTAATCTCATCTGTAACAACAAGCTTTTCTCTCTTTAGAGCTTTTAGCATTTCTGCTTTCAGTTTTGTAGCAGCTTCACCATTTCTACCAATAATCATACCTGGTCTTGAGGTTCGTAGTATTACACGAACAGCCTTTTGTCCTCTTTCTATTTCAACACTAGAAACATAAAAGCCACGAAGTTTCTTTTCTAAAAATTCTCGAATAGTAATATCTACCTTAAGATTTTCTACAAAATTAGCATCATCAGCAAACCAGCGACTTTTCCAGTCTCGAAGGGTAACTAATCTATGGGCATATGGGTGAACTACTTTTGACATATATTATTTCTTACTCTTATTAGCTTTTTCTTTAACAGCTTTTTTTTCTTCTAAAGCAACAGTTACATGACTCATTTTCTTGCGAATAGGTTTTGCCACTCCCATAGCTCGAGGCATAAATCTTTTCATAACCAAACCTTGGTTTACTTCAATGTTTTTAATAACAAGATTCGAAGTATCAATACCATCTTTAGAAGCATTTGCTACTGCACTCTTGATAAGCTTTTGGATTGGTTCTGCTGCTCTCTTTGGCATATATGAAAGCTGTACATCTGCCTGCTCAACACTTTTACCCTTAACTGCATGCGCAACAAGGCGAACCTTTCGTGGTGATTGTCGATAATTTGTAAGTGTAGCTTTCATATGTTTTTAATAAATTATTTTTTCTTAGGATCAGCCACTGAAGCTTTGGCACTTTTAGCTGCTGTAATTTCTGATTCCTTTTTCTTTTGGTCAAGCTCTTTCTGCATTTTACCTCCGTGTCGAGTAAATTTGCGAGTCGGAGAAAATTCACCCAATCGGTGACCTACCATATCTTCAGTAACGAGAACTTCTATATGTGTTTTTCCATTATGAACACCGAAAGTAAAACCAACCATTTCAGGAGAGATTTGAGAGTCTCTTGCCCATGTTTTTATTACTCCTGCAGATAACGGGGCTTTGCCAGCAATCTTTTTCAGAAGCTTTTCATCGATATATGGTCCTTTTGAGAGTGATCGTGTCATAATTTAGAATAAAAGAAGCTCGTTCGGAGCTCCGCATATCTTATCAGATTAACAATATAAGTCAACTTATATTGCCTTTTATAATAACGAGCTAAGGCATAGTTAATAAAAGTAACTTGCGCAGGCTGTCTGAGCCGAGCAGGAACAAAAAACTAGCAGGTTTTTATGTGTTTACTTTTATTAACTATGCCTTATGAGTGAAGGATTTTCGGAATAAATATAATAATACCCACGATACTAGCTCCTAAAGCTGTGATAAGCACAGCGGCGGCGGCTACATCTTTAGTATCCTTAGCATACGGGTGATAATTTGGTGATGTAAGATCCATATCTATTTCCATGGCGGTATTGAAAGCTTCTGCTGCTAAAACACTTGTGATAGAAAGTATTATTACAGCCCACTCGCCTTCTGAGATATGCAACCAAAGACCCAAAATGACCACCAAAACAGCTACTAGTCCGTGAACCCAAGCATTGTGCTGAGTCTTAAAAATAATACCAAGACCACGAAAAGCGTGAGTCAAACTCTTCCCTCTAGCGACTATCGAAAACCGCTTCTTCTCAGACATTTTTTGCATATATTGAAGTATAGCCTGTATGCTCAGGCAGGCAAATAAAAAGAACTCGTCGTAACGAGCTCTCATTTCTACTTTTTCTTGTATAAATTTCTTAATATTTGTTTGGCCCCCTCGGTGCCTTTTTTGCCAGCCAGGTTTTGTCCCAGTTCTGATGGACCAGTATTTAAGAATTTGGATCCTCGACGAACTTCGCCATGGTGGATATTACCCCTATAGGTACCCTTTCCTGTTTCAGGGTTCCACTTTGCATTTCCTTTCTTCATTTTAGTAAAGTTTATTTCCCAATATTGTAGTGATTTATAAAATAATTGCAAAAAACCACCCTTTCGGATGGTTTTTTATTTGTTATTTATGATTATCTCTTTGTCTTTCGTCTTGAAACGATAAGATCGTTTGAGTATTTCTTTGGAGTTCTAGTTCGTACACCATAAGCTTGTTTACCATGACGAGTCTTTGGTCCTCTTCGGAGTCCAATACCTTGTACACCTTCACCACCTCCGTGTGGGTGATCTACTGGGTTCATAGCAGTACCGCGAACAGTAGGTCTGATACCTTTCCATCGTGATCGTCCTGCTTTACCAAGGTTTCGAAGTTTACTCTCTTCATTTGAAACAGATCCGATACATGCCCAAACAGTATCTAGAACCTTTCGAACTTCCCCAGATGGCATCTTAAGGTTTGTATAACCTTCTGATTGAGCAGCAACTTGAGCAAATGTTCCAGCACCACGAGCAAGCTTTGCTCCACCTTGAGGCTTAAGTTCTATGTTGTATACAAATGTACCAACTGGAACATGTTTTATCATTAAACGGTTTGCTACTTCTATTTCTGCTTTTTCACTAACGATAAATTTGTGACCAACAGTAACACCTTTTGGAAGTACTACATACCTCTTTTCTCCATCAGCATAAGAAGCAATACCGATAAAAGCTGTTCTGTTTGGATCGTATTCTACAGAAGTAATTTTTGCTGGAATATCTATCTTGTTGTATAAAAAGTCGATGTCTCGAAGAGATCTCTTGTGCCCACCACCTTTGTGTGCAGTTGTGATGCGACCCCTATTGTTTCGTCCAACATTTCTTTTGCCACCTTTTGTTAAAGATTTTAGTGGTGTTGAAGTAGTAAGAATCTTTCGGTATTCTATACTTATTTCATTTCGTTTTGATGGAGTTGTTGGTCTATATTTTTTCATAGTATTAACTTATTTTAAAATTACATTACCTCTATGGTTTTACCCTTTGGTAAAGTTATGTAAGCCTTGCGACCTTTTGCACCGAAACCAAGCTTTCCTTTTCGGAAAAAACTCTTAGCACTTTGGTTTACAGTGTTTACCTTTGTAGGCTTGTGCTTGTATTTCGCAACAAAAGCTTTAACTATCTCTGACTTTGTCGCAGTAGTTGCAACATCAAAAACATAAGTATTGAAAGACTGTGCACGAGCTGCCTTCTCAGTAACAAGAGGATTTTTTAAAATCAAATCTTTTGTAACTACTTCTTTTGTTGTTGTTTCTTTTTTAGCCATAGTATTATTTTAGTTTTGCTTCAAGCAAAGTTATAGCTTCTTTTGGTGCGACCATAATAACATGTTTGAAATTCATCATATCCAAAGCATTCATATCTTTTGTAAGACCTACAGTTACCCCTGGAAGGTTTGCAAAACTCTTCTCAACTACTTTATCAGATTCTGGAAGAGTCATAAGGATATTGGTTGCTTTCTTTGATGTTAGTTTTTCAAAACCTGCAATCTTAGAAAGACCTTCCAATACAACTGAAGCATCTTTTGTTTTCATTTCCTTGAAAGAAAGAGTGTCTATAAATAAAATAGCTCCATCTGCTTGCTTCTTTGAAAGTACTGTAAAGAGAGCCTTTGTTCTCATTTTCTTATTAATCTTTTGAGAATAATCCTTGTCTACTCGTGGACCAAAAGTCACACCTCCACCAACCCAGATAGGACTTCTTGAAGAACCGTGCCGAGCACGACCTGTACCTTTTTGAGCCCATGGCTTTTTACCGCCACCTGAAACCTCAGAACGGTCTTTAGTATGAGCTGTACCAGCACGCTTGTTAGCCATCATTGCTACAACAACTTGGTGAACCAGATCAGCATTCCAATTAAGACCAAAAACAGTCTTTGGAAGAGTGATAGAGCCTGCAGAAGTTCCCTTTTGATTATAAACTGTAGTTTCCATAGAAATAACTTTAGCTTTTGAAGCCTTTGTTGTTGTCTTTTTAGTTGTTGGTGTTTTTGTTTCCATAATATTATGCGGTAATTCTAACAACTGTTCCTCTCCTGCCTGGTACTGCCCCACTAATATAAATAGTGTTTGTCGCAATATCAACAGCTACAACCTTTAAACCTTTTACAGTTACTGTGTCGCCTCCTGTTCGCCCTGGCATTCTCATACCTTTAACAACACGACCTCCAGCTCGTCCTGGACCTCCGCCTGAAGAACCTCGCTCTCTTTCAGAGTGCTTTTGACCGTGAGATCTTGGACCTCCCTTGAAGTTGTATCTTTTAACAACACCTTGGAAACCTTTTGATTTTGAAGTACCAGAAACTGTAACAGCATCACCTTTTTCAAATGAAGCTACTGTTACTTCTTCTCCTGCAGTTGCAGTTGGAGCCTCATCATGGCGGATTTCTTGTATAACTTTAAAAGCCTTACCTCCTAGTGAAGTAGACAAAGCTTTTGAAACTCGAGAAACCTTTTGGTCTTCTGTCGCTAGTTGAACAGCATTATAACCGTCAGATTCTACGGTTTTAACCTTAGTCACAGTATTTGGCATAGCCACAATAGCTGTCACAGGAGTAACAACACCCGATTCATCGAAGAGTTGAGTCATATTAAGTTTTCGTCCTAGTATGTATTTCATGTATGTAAGTGGTTCGCCCTTATCGGGAGAACATTACCTCTTTTCGAATCTGTAATAGATTGAGTAACAGGTGACAAGGATTATACACGACCTTTGAATTTACGCAAGTCAAACTTAAGTGCTATTATTAATATATGGGAATATTCAATATATTTAATAAAAAGCAGGATCTTGACGAAGTTGTAATTTCACAATTAGCAAAAGTTGGGTCAAATTTAGAAAAACCACACAATATAGATTTCTTTTTATACTTCCCAAGCACTGAACTTGACGAGAAGGCAAAAATTTTTATTCAAGATCAATATCCAGACTATGAAATAATTATTAAAGAATCAACACAAAAAGGTATTACCTTATGTGAGATTCACGGTAAATTAGTTCCAACTATCGATGCTTTGCAAGATCTAAGAAAAAATTTTACAAACATAGCAAATAAACTACATGGCCAATATGACGGTTGGGGTGCCGAAATAGAAGATTAAATTTACCACCCTAATTTATAACCTGCATAAACACCAAGTGAAGCGCCAATAGCACCGAAAATAACAGAAGAAAATGAGAAAGCTGAGGCTCCCCAAAGAAGATGTAGATACCCTCCGACAAACGAACCAATTACTAGCCCGACCTTAATAGCTGTTTTTCTTGGCATGTTGTTAAGCCAGTGCAGGGATTTTGAGATTTGCTTGGATAGGTTTTTTATTGGCTATTTGGGTACTGGCATTTAGGATTTCGATACCTAGTATCTGACCCTTTTTATTGGTATCAACAAGCAATCTGTCATCGAGCTTTATAGTATGAGAAATAGGCCCTTTTTTGAGGGAGAAATATATAGCATCTGCAATTTTATCATGTGTTATTTTCATAAATAATAACCAGTTATTATAACAATAGTAGTATGACTCTTTTTACAAACAATTTCAAGTATCCCCTTTGATAGCTCTTTTTGAAACATTGTTGTATTATCTTTTCGTAAAACTGTAATATCAGGATTTTCGATAGTAGTTAATACATCTCGTTTTAGAATCTTACGCTCTTTCATTCGAATCTTTACATGATCAGTAAATATAATCTTCATAAAAATATTATATCAAAAAAAACTCCTCTTTATAGAGGAGTCCAAGTACCACCTTTCAATACATAAGACCTAGTAACAACAAGGTCTTTATAAAGAATTAGCCAAACTACTAGTGAATCAGTTTTTACTCTTTCTATTTTTTGAATCTTTGGATAACCACCTTCTATAGTAAAGTCTCCAATGACCTCCCAGTAGTCTCCTACTTTATTTTGATAACAAATGCTCGCAACAATTGTCCAAATACGGCCATTGAAAATATTTCTCTCAACAACTATAAATTGTTTTGAAGAAATAACTTCACAGTAATAATTAACCAATAGTTCTTTCAAAGTTTCTTTTGAAATAGTAACTGGTTTATTTTCAATGAGAAAGTAGTTTATTTTGGTATTTCTTTGTGTTGAACAGGAACTAAAAAATAAAATAATAATAATCTTTTTCAAAATATTTTTTCTAAATTATAAAACAAAAATCCCCTTTCGGGGATTTTTGTTTGTTTTTATAGAGAGTTTTATTACATCATCTTCACATCGATATCTACACCAGAGGGCATTGATAGATTTGTGAGAGCTTCGATTACCTTCGCTGAAGGATTCTCGATGTCGATAAGACGCTTGTGCACACGCATTTCAAACTGTTCACGAGAATTTTTGTAAATAAACGCAGACCGGTTGACTGTGTACTTTTTGATTTCTGTAGGAAGTGGAATAGGACCACGAACCTTGGCGTCATAACGAATAGCAGTATCAATGATTTGTTTGGTACTAACATCAAGAATCTTGTTCTCGTATGCTCGTACTCTTATGCGAAGCAATGATTGCACATCGTCTTTCTTTGCTACAACTCTTTTAGAAGCTGGAGCTTTCTTAGCGACTGTTTTTGTTGTTTTGTTTGTAGTAGCCATATTTTTCCAAAGAGCAATTAGTTAGTATTTAGGCAATTATCTTTGTTACAACACCTGCACCAACTGTTCGGCCTCCTTCTCGGATAGCAAAACGCATTTGTTCTTCCATAGCAACAGGAGCAACAAGCTCTACTTCAACCTTAACAGTATCTCCTGGCATAACCATTTCTACACCTGCTGGAAGAGTAACAGAACCAGTTACATCAGTAGTTCGAACATAGAACTGAGGCTTATAACCATTAACAAATGGAGTGTGTCGTCCACCTTCCTCCTTTTTAAGAACATAAACTTCACCTTCAAACTTAGTGTGAGGTTTTACAGAACCAGTCTTTGCTAAAACTTGTCCACGAGTAAGATCTTCTTTCTTAACACCTCGTAGCAAGATACCAGCATTGTCTCCAGCTTGTCCTTCGTTTAGTTGTTTATTGAACATTTCAATACCTGTAACAGTTGTCTTGATAGTATCTTTGATACCAACAATTTCAACTTCTTCACCAACCTTTACTTGACCTCGCTCGATACGCCCTGTACAAACTGTACCTCGTCCTTCGATAGAGAAAATGTCTTCGATAGGCATAAGGAATGGCTTGTCTAGGTCACGAACTGGCATAGGAATATATTCATCAAGTGCTTTTGTAAGTTCAAGAACTTTTTGAGCCCATGGATCTTCGATAGAAGTAGCTTCAAGACCTTTCAATCCTGACCCTCTTATAACTGGGGCATCCTTGTCAAAACCTTGTTTTTCAAGAATCTCACGGATTTCTTCTTCAACTAGATCAATCATCTCTGGATCATCCACCATGTCGCATTTGTTTAGAAATACAAGCATTTTTGGAACACCAACTTGCTTCGCTAGAAGAACGTGCTCACGAGTTTGTGGCATAGCTCCATCTGTAGCAGCAACCACTAGGATTGCTCCGTCCATTTGAGCTGCACCAGTAATCATGTTCTTGATGTAGTCAGCGTGACCTGGAGCATCAATGTGAGCATAGTGACGATTAGCTGTTGAGTACTCGTTGTGAGAAATGTTAATAGTAATACCACGAGCTTTTTCCTCGGGTGCACTATCGATTTCACCAACTCCTTTTAATTTAACTGTGTCCCCGTTCATAGAAAGAACGTGGAGAATAGCCGCTGTAAGAGTAGTCTTTCCGTGGTCAACGTGACCAATTGTTCCTACGTTTACATGGGGCTTTGAACGATCAAATGCTTCTGCTGCCATAATAATTTAATAGTTAATTTTAATAATATATAAACTCTCGCAAATAAAAACAACGCCAACTGCGATTGTACCTGCCATCATATCACGTAGCTCTTCTTTGTCAAACCTTTTTTCTAGGCTTTTGTAATAAAAAAGCCCCTCCTGTTGGAGGGGGTCAGTAAGTTGAGAATAATTAGGCACCTTGTAACTCTTTTTTAAGCTCTTTAGCAGTAAAATACGAGTTAGTATTGTTGATAACACTAACGATAACATCAAAAACTTTTAATAAATGACCTTTCAAAAGATCAATTCGGATGAAGTATCCCTTGTCAGGATGAAGGCAAAATCTGTGCTTTTGTACCTCTTTTAGTTTGATAGTAAATACAAAAGGCGTATTAACTTTATTGTCTTGAGCTTCAATGCTTTCTTTGATACTTGAAATGCATTGATTTAAGAGGAGGACATTGATTTCGTCATCGTCTCTATGATGAAAACCAACCGTTATACACTCCTCTTCACTAATTCTATATTCACAAAAGCGAACATTGTCATAAGTAGAGAAATTGGGAAGTTTTTCTGAATTACTTTGTCTAAGAAATCCACCAATATCATGAAGGATTTGGCTTTTTAAAGAATTAAATTTCATAATTTGTACATTTTTCTTTACCATAACACGAGTTGTTTCTAGTGTCAAACCTCCCTACCAATTTAGTGGGGAGATTAAAAAAACCGCTCTTTCGAAGCGGTTTAATAGTTAAGCGGCAATAAGATTTCTTAAATGCACTACATACTCAGATGATTCAAGTTTTGATACATTTGGATCTGCAATAAGCTCTGGGAATTGCCTCTCTGTCATAGGCGACCTGATAAGAGCAGGTTCTTCACAAATCACATCTTTGAAAAAGTTTTCCAATTTCCATTCTCCAAGAAGATAACTTAAACGAGCCTTTGCTCTAACATAACCTTCTTCATCTATTCGATAAGGATTGTCTACTTCAAAATGAGCAGCCCACGAACTTACACCTATTAAAACAGTATTCTTAAGCAAATCACCGAAAGCCTTTTTAAGCCCAAAGACAACAGTTTCTGCAGTTCGAACATTTACCAATTCGTGATAAATAATAGAATTTTGTTCTTTTTCTTCTTTTGTATCACCGGCAAACATTTCGTCAGAGTCTCTTCTCAAATCTCCAGCAAGCATAAATACAAAATCAAACTTAATTCCTTCTTGAGATTTTTGTAAGAAATACTCAGTCATATCTTCATAATCTTCAAGATTACGAAGTTCTATATGAATATTTTTAAATTCCTCAAACATCTTTTGAGTTTTTTCTACATTTCTAACTGCTAAATGTATGATATGACCTGCTTTAGATAGGTGCTTAGTTAATTCGCTCCCTATCCCTCCTGATCCACCGCTAATAAAGAAAGTTTTTTTCATAATGTTCATTTTACGCTACTGTAGCACAAAAACAAAAAACCCCTCAAAAGAGAGGGGTGCTACTGATCTCAAAATTATTAAGGAGATAAAAAGGTTAGTCTAGCCAGCCTATCACTCAGCATCAAATTAAAAATTAAAATTTCTCCAAAAAACACTTCTACTGATTCATCTTTCTTGGGTTTATTAATCCAGGACTTTAAGCCGGGGTAAATTAAACCTCTAAGAACTTGTTCTTGTTGGGAGTCTTTAGAACTTCCAATGATAAAAAGTTCAAATGAGCATGCTATTCGACAAGCAGCTTCGACTCTAAAAGACGAACTATCTAAATTGTTTAGTGTTCTTTCTAAGTGATCTGGTAAAATTTTATCTACTAAATCAAGGTAGTTTTCAAATTTCTGTATAGCGACAGGAAAATCTGTTGACACTCTCTTCCCTTCAGCAATAAGTGAAAGTTCTGTTAGAACACAATGTAGTGCATTTTTAACTGAAGAATTAAAAATTGGCTTTGGTGGAACATAAGCAGTCCCCCAACCCATAAGGTCAAACTTTTTCTGTATTAAATTATTAAACATAAGCTTATTTTTTCTTTACTCTATTCTTTTTCTTAAATATGTCAATCAAACAAAAAGTCGCTCACTGATGAACGACTTTAACCAATCATTTTCTTTGAAAGATCTTCTGATTCTTCTTCAAACTTTTCCTCTGTCTGTTTTTCTTCAACAAAAGAAAGTGTGTTGATACTATTTCCGCTATCTTTTTCTGAAGCATTAATCATTCCATCAAAGACATATTCTGAGATGTCGATAAGCCAATTATTTGTAGTTCTTTTTAGTCGAAGCTGTGTTGGTCTGTCGAACTTATCAAAAAATAGCTGTTTTTCTTCAAAAATCTCAATGCTTAAAATAGTTTCTATCTTTATTAAAAAGCCTTGCTCTACAGCCAATCCTAAAAGATAAGGAGTTGGAACTGTTTCTTTTTCACAATATAAAAATAAAGCTTTTTGCAAAGGAGCAGAGTGAGATCCTGGTAAATTTCTTAAACGAATATTTAATAAATCTACAGATATTTCTCTCGGACCAATTTTCAAATCACCATACTTTTGGAGAGCTTTTTCAATAACATCTTCGTAAGATAGCACTTTGTCTGATAGTAAAACTTTCAACCTTTCATCTTTCAAAGAAAAAATTGGGGAAACTAGTATGGTTCTTTTTTGTCCCATGTATTTTGTTTTGTTTGAATCACTCTATCACCTTGAGAAACCATGTCAATCCAAACCTCCCCACCAACTTGGTGGGGAGGTCAAACAAAAAACCGCTATTGTTGAGCGGTTCTTTTGTTTAAAATATTTTTATGAACGAGACTTGATTATAGTATCAGCCACATTTTGTGGAACTATGTCGTAACGCAAGAATTCCATAGTGAAACCAGCGCGACCTTCAGTCATAGAACGAAGTGTTGTCATATATCCGAACATTTCAGAAAGTGGAACAACAGCATTAACTACTTGGTTAAGCCCACGAGTTTCCATTCCTTCGATAAGTCCTCGACGAGAAGAAAGTGATCCGTTTACATCTCCCATGAACTTGTCAGGAGTTACAACTTCTACTTTCATCATAGGTTCTAGAATAACAGGTTTTGCAGATCGACAAGCATCTTGTACAGCCATTGAAGCAGCTATTTTGAAGGCCATTTCGTTTGAGTCAACTTCGTGGAAGCTTCCATCATAAAGTTCTATAGAAACATTTTCCATTTTGAAACCTGCGAGAATACCTCGGTCTAGTCCTTCTTTCAAGCCTTTTTCAACTGGTGGGATAAATTCACCTGGAATAGCTCCTCCTTTGATAGTGTTTACTATTTCCATAGTACCAATACGCTTAGTGTTTTTTGGTAGGTCTTTAACATCTACAGACTGGTCCATAGGTTTGATTTTGATTTTCACATGACCATAGTTACCCTTACCTCCAGACTGTTTAATGTATTTACCTTCAGCACTTGCCTCTCCTGTGATAGTTTCTCGATATGCAACTTGTGGCTTACCAACATTTGCTTCCACAGCGAACTCTCTTTTCATACGATCCACAATAATTTCAAGGTGAAGCTCTCCCATACCTGCAATAATAGTTTCTTCTGTTTCTGGATCAGTAGAGACTTTGAAAGTTGGATCTTCATCAGAGAGTTTGTTTAGGGCGAGTCCCATCTTCTCTTGGTCAGCTTTTGTTTTTGGTTCAATACGAAGGTTAATAACTGGTTCTGGGAACTTAATACGATCAAGTGCTACTGGTGTCTTTTCATCACATAGAGTATCAGAAGTTTTTGTATCTTTAAGTCCAACAGCAGCTGCAATTTCTCCAGCAAAAACCTTTTTTACTTCTTCTCTTTGATCAGCTTGCATACGCACAATACGAGAAAGTCTTTCTTTATTTCCTGTTCGAGGATTATAAACATAAGAACCAGCTTCAATGCTTCCAGAATAAACACGGAAGAAAACAAGTTGTCCTACGAATGGATCAACCATAGATTTGAAGGCAAGAGCTGAAAATGGAGCTTTGTCATCTGCAGGCAAAGATACTGGTTCTTCTGTATCTGGATTAATACCTGTTACTGGTTTGATATCTGTCGGAGCAGGAAGATAGTCAACAACAGCGTCGAGGACTAGTTGAACTCCTTTGTTCTTAAGAGCAGACCCTGCATATACTGGGAAAATAGCGTTATCAATAACAGCTTTTCGAAGAGTCTTTTTGAGTTCTGGAAGAGTTGGTACTGTACCATCTAAATAAGCCGCCATTTGGTCGTCATCATTTTCGACAATTCTTTCTACAAGTTCTTCATGGTATTTTTTAGCATCAGCTAACATATCTTCTGGAATTTCTTTTTGAATAACTTTGTTACCCATTTCTCCTTCGAAGTAATAAGCTTTCATTTCAATCAAATCCACAACACCTTCATGTTTTTCCTCAAGACCAATAGGAATTTGTACACGAACTGCCTTTTTAGATAGTCGGTCCAAAATAGTTTTGTATGAGTGCTCAAAAGAGGCACCTGTACGATCGAGTTTATTCACAAAACAAATACGAGGAACATTGGCTTCGTCAGCATAACGCCAGTTGGTCTCACTTTGAGGTTCAACACCTGCAACACCGTCGAAAACAACAACGGCACCGTCGAGTACGCGAAGAGACCGCTTTACTTCAACAGTAAAGTCGATGTGTCCAGGAGTATCAATAATATTAAATCTGTAAGCATTTTTCTTGTCTTGAGCAGAGTATGTAGGAATCCAGTTACAAGTAACAGCTGCTGAAGTAATAGTGATACCTCGTTCTCGCTCTTGTTCCATCCAGTCTGTAGTAGTCTCACCATCGTGCACTTCACCGATTTTGTGACTCATACCTGTATAGTAAAGTACGCGCTCTGAAGTTGTTGTTTTACCCGCATCAATGTGGGCGATAATTCCGAAGTTTCGGGTTCTCTCTAATGAATATTCTCGTTCCATAAATAATAATTGTTTTGTGATTTAAATAATAATGACTGCCAAGGCAGTTCAAGTGTCAATACTGTACAGCTAAATAGTGATTTTTGCAACACAAAACCCCTGGGCGAACCATGGGGTTTTTTAACCAAAACCAACTGCTATATGAGAAGATTGAAATAATTTCTTTAATAAAGCACTCACTGTAGAAACAGGGTGCTTTTTTGTCGCTGAGACCAACTGCTCAGTAAGTCTAGCGCATTAAACCTTATCTTATGAAAATTCTCTTTTAGCTTAGCACACCTTCAGAAAAAGAAAAGACCCTCCGCCAACTGGCGGAGGGTCTTTTCTTTTGAGTCTTTTTACCAAGCGAAGTGAGCGAAAGCTTTGTTTGATTCTGCCATTTTGTGAGTATCTTTCTTTTTCTTAACAGCATTTCCTTCACCTTTAGAAGCTTGAATGAATTCGTCTGCTAGGGCAACAGAAGTCTTAACTCCTTTGCGTCCTCGTGCGCTTTCGATAATCCATCTCATAGCCAATGCTTGTCTTCTTTCTGTACGAACTTCTCGAGGAACTTGGTAGTTTGCTCCACCAATACGGCGAGAACGAACTTCAACTAGTGGACCAGCATTTTTAAGAGCTGATTCAAAAACTTCCATAGGATCTTCTATACCCTCTTTCTCTTTTACAATATCTAATGCATCATAAACATTAGTTCGAGCTGTATTTTTCTTACCATCCCACATAATACAGTTAATAAATTTCTCAAGTTTAAGAGAACCGTACTTAATGTCCGGAGAAACCATATTTCGATTTGTTACTTTTCTTCGCATAATAATTTTTATTTATGATTACTTCTTAGCAGCTTTAGGACGCTTTGTTCCATACATAGAACGACTCTTTCGACGCTTATCAATACCTTGAGTATCGAGAACACCACGAACGATGTGATAACGAACTCCAATCAAGTCTTTAACACGACCACCTCGGAGCATTACCACTGAGTGCTCTTGTAGATTGTGACCTTCACCTGGAATATAAGCTGTTACTTCTTGTCCGTTTGTAAGTCTTACACGAGCTATCTTTCGAACCGCTGAGTTAGGCTTCTTTGGAGTAGTAGTAGACACCTTTACACATACACCTCTTTTGAAAGGAGATGGGTAAAATACTGGTTTATTGTGAATGTGGTTCATTCCACGAGAAAGAGCAACCGCTTTACTCTTTCGGACTTGCTTTGTTCGAGGCTTTTTTATTAGCTGATTTATAGTTGCCATGTGTCTGCTATCCTACTATATAAGTGACTAGAGTGCAATACCTGTCAGCAAGGTAAATAGATTAAAGGCTAAAGGCGCTACAAACTTCCAGCCTAAAAATAGAAAAGCTATCAAAAGAGGAAGACTGTACTGTTCTAATACTCTCAGCTGGGGTTCAAAACGAGCAGGCAAAACAGCACTTAAAAATCTGAAACCATCCAAAGGTGCAATAGGAATAGCATTAAACAATGCCAAGACTATATTAAGTAGAACAATAATACTCGCAATATCAAAAAAGGCCAAAGAGTTGATACCCAAAGACATGAAGACTCTAATAGCTAGTCCAAAAATAATAGCAATAGAAAGGTTTACTACTATTCCCGCGATAGAGACAATAGCTACACTTTTATTCCCTCTTTTTAAATTTGCTGGATTATACGGCACAGGCTTTGCCCAACCTACAACAAAACCGGTCCCTGAAATAATCAATATTGCTGGCAGTATTACAGAACCAAACCAATCTAAGTGTTTCAAAGGGTTTAGTGTAATACGCCCAAGCATTCGAGCTGTTGGATCTCCTTCCCTTTCTGCAGCAAGACCGTGAGCAACTTCGTGCACAATAATAGAGATAATGAGAACTAGAAAATAAAATATTGAAAGTGGTCCGGACATGTATATAACTATACGAGAAAAACATTAATTGAACAACAAAATGTTACAATTCAAAAATCATGGAAGAAACTAAAATAAAACTTACTTTTATACAAGGACTAAAAAACATAGTTTTAGAAGAAATATTAAATAACCCAAAATTAAGAACCATCTACCAAGGAGGCGATGCTGTTTATTTAGATTTTAATTCAAATATTAATGAGGTCTTACAATTAAAAAGTATTCTAAATGCTTATATTATAAAACAAGGAGACAATCTAAATCCTTATTTTTTATCTAAACATAAGTCTTACATTGGAGAGCTTATTGAATTTGTATTGAAACACTCTTCAGGATTTAAAAGTTTTAAACTTAGTTGCGCTGGACCAGACTCTAAAGAAGTCCGTTCTATAAAAAGGTTTATAACTGACACATATAAAATAGAAGAGTCAGAAGAAGCTGATATGGAACTCTTTATTGGTAAATCAAATAGTACTTGGGAACTTGGAGTACGAATCACAAACAGACCTCTTTCTCTAAGAGAATACAAAGTAGAAAATATCAAAGGAGGACTTAACCCAACAATTGCATATGCAATAAATACTTTTTGTAATCTCAGTTTTGCAAAATCCTATTTAAATATATTTTCTGGTAGCGCAACACTTTTAATAGAAGCTGGGTTAATAAATAAAAGTTTAAAGTTAATTGGCTTTGATAATAATGGCAAAAGTAATGCTCTTGCTGTTAAAAACATAAAAAAAGCAGGATTAATAAAATCAATACAACTCAAAACAGAGGATATTTTTAATAAACCCGAACTAGGCAAATTTGATGTCATAACCTCAGATTTACCATTTGGTATGCAAATCTCTAAAGGTGAAAATTTAGAAAAATTATATGAAACATTTATAGAATATAGTGAGCATTCAATAAACCAAGATGGAATACTTGCTGTATACACAACGGAATACGATCTGCTGTCTAAAATAATTGAAAAATCAAAATTCTCTGTTGTCGAAACCCTTGATTTGAAAGTATCAACTGTAGTAAATAGCTATATTTATCCTAAAGTTTTTATTTGTAAACTCAAATCCTAGCTACTTGCTAGAGAAAGTTCATTGTGTTATTATGCACCCACTATGGCAAAAGAGTGTGTTGTAACAAAAAAATCATCTCTAGTCGGTGGGCGCTATGCTAACCAAACTCGTGCGACTGTTTTCACCCCAACAGGGTCTGTTCGTCGTTATGCCAATCTTCAAAAGAAAAGAGTTTTTGTACCTGAGCTAAACAAGACTGTAGTAGTGACTATCTCTCCACAAGGACTACGCACTATCAAGAAAAACGGTGCTTACTCTACCCTAAAAAAAGCTGGCGTTCTGAAATAATCAAAAAACACCAAATCTGGTGTTTTTTAAATTTAGGTGTAAAGTGAAAGAAAAAAACCAATGGAAATAATGACTGCTCTACAGAAGATACTGGAAAGTATCTTAAAAACAAAGAGATTAAAATGTGCCTGGTGTAAAAATACCTTTCCGGAACAATATTCGGAAAAGCACAAAGAAAGATGCCCTCATTACAAACCTGTGCCAACAGTTACAGGTATTGATAAAACTGGAGGTAAAAAACGAACAGAAAAAAGTTACTAAAAAAGCCACAAAACTATTTTGCGGCTTTTTATTTCCCTGCTTGCGCAGACAGGTTATACCACTTCGCTCCATCCGTTTCGAAAGTTATACTTCCTGATTCGGCAGTTGAAACATAAGGAATGTTAAATTGTTTCAAAAGATCTAGGACTTCTTTGTGTGGGTGTCCATAAGAATTATCTTTAGCAGCAGATATTATAGAAAGTACTGGAGTAGTTACCTTAAGATATGCTGCGGTTGTAGAGGTACGAGAGCCATGGTGTCCGAGCTTTAAAATATCAACATTAAGAAGTTCAGGTACAGACTTGGCTAAGTACTGCTCAATAGGCGCCGGTGAATCCCCGGTAAACAAAATGCTTCTCTCTCCTGAAACAAACTTCCCTACTACTGAACCAGTATTTGTTTCCCAACCTGACACATCTCTATCGGGAAATAAAACTAAAAAGTATTCCTCCCCAGAGAAATCAAACTTCATGCCAGATCTTACAAAATAACTAGGAACACCTTTCTCTTTTATCAAATTCATCAATCCTTTGTACTCATCTGTCTCTCCTCCGACTTCTGAAGTCAGGAACATATCAACTTTGTATCTCTTCAAAACTTCGTCGAGTCCTCCAATATGATCCGCATCTGGATGAGTCGCGAGGACTATATCTATAGTTTTATCATTCCAAGACATTACTTTTGAAAGCTCTCCAAGCACCATCGAGTCCCTTCCTCCATCTATCAGCATTTGTTTACCATTGCTTGTTTCTATAAAAAAGCTGTCACCTTGTCCAACATCAAATATATAAACCTTGGACATTTTCTCTTCTATTTTTTGATTATCGGAAGAAAAAACCAGTCCTACAGATAAGGCGCAAATAATTATGAAAAATATACCTATTCGAGCAGTCTTGGAATTCATCCCGTTAGAGGTAGGACATTTTTAAATGTCCGTCCGTGTTATTAATATTAATTTTGACCTTAATTGTTTTAAAACGATATTTCATACTTGTATAACTAACATGGTACACCTCTAACGGGATTCATGTATACTTATTGTATGTTTACAGAACAAAAATTCCAAATAGGCCCTTTGGTGGGTATAAGCGAGAAAAATATCGAAGAGCACTTGAAGCTCTATAGTGGCTATGTAAAAAATGCTAATGCTGTTATAGAAAAAGTGGCAACACTAGATGGTGAAAAAGATGCTTATCTTGTTGGGGAAATGTTTCGACGATTTAGTTTCGAATACAACGGCATGAGAAATCATGAAATTTACTTTTCATTACTAGAAGGATCTCCGACTCCTCTTAATCCTGAAAGTGAACTAGGTAAAACACTTCTTGGGCTTTTCGGAAGTTATGAAAAGTTTGTACAAGAATTCACCTCTTTGGCTATGACTCGAGGTGTTGGCTGGGCTGTGCTTTGGTATGACAAAAAAGAAAAAAAGATACTGGCTTCTTGGGTAGATGAACAACACTTGGGACAGTTAAACGGGGCTGAAATGATATTTGCACTTGATATGTGGGAACACTCTTATGTCGTAGACTATCAACCTTCTGGCAAGAAACAATATGTTGAGGATTTCTTTAAAAATGTGAACTGGGCTGTAGTGGAAAAATATTTCTTAGATGCTCAATAATTTGCTTACGAAAAATTAAACCGAGAAAAACAGTATAGAAAAGTGTTACACCCCAGCCCGAGACGGCTGGGGTTTGCCATTGTGGCAGTGTAGAAAAATAAGTCAGAACTTTTATGGAAATAACGCCGACAAAACTAGTAATAATACCGATAAAACTAGCTAGTGGAGAAACAAATGAAGTCACTATTGCTAACAATCCTCCAAGCATCAGTATCGGGATTATTGGTACCAAGAAAATATTGGCAATTGGTGAAACAAGAGGAAAAAGTCCTGAGAAGTACATCAGATATGGAAGCATGAAAACTGGGAGGCCTGTAGCCAGTATCAAAAGTTCTCGTAAGTTTAATTTGCCGGCAACAGGTATGAAAGAAAGTTTTTGATTGAGAAGGGGTAAAAAAGCAATAATATAAAATGTAGCTAAGAAAGAGAGGTGAAAACCAGGATCAACAAATATAGTTTGTGGAGATAAGAAAAAGAAAAATAGAAATGAAACAAGAAGAGCTCGGAAAACATTATAAGTATTCAGCGACATACCAGCGACAAGAGCGATGCTTCCCATTATCCCCGCTCGTACTGCTGCCACACCCGCCCCACTAACCAAAACTAGAGAAACTATTCCACAAAATATAACTAGGGTTTTTATTTTATATGGAACTCTCCGAAACAAAAGACCTATGAACCCCGCCAAAACTGTAATGTTATAACCAGATAAAACAAGAGTATGAAGCGTGCCTGTGTAACGGAAAATATCAGAGAGGTACTTCGGTATACCTCCTTGGAAACCAACAAGCATTCCAGAGACTATGCCATCTACTGGAAAAGCGATATACGAAGAGATTTTTTCTGCGATAAAACTTCTAGCAATACTTGAAGCTCTAAGTATTTGCAAATAAATATTTTTGTCTTTTTCCTCGAGAGAAACGACTTTTGCATTTCTCATCAAGGCTTCAACTCCGCGACTAGCTAAATACTGATCATAATCAAAAGTCCGACCAGTCTCTGTCAGAAAGTCCTCTGGTAGTTCTACTTTGCCACGAAGTGAAACCTTGTCTCCAGGCAATAAATCTGTCTTTTCATAAAGAGTAGTTTGGATATCGATGTCTTGTTTATCTATTTTTACTGAAACAAGAGTTCTATCTAGTCTTTCGTCTACTACTTTAACAACTCCGGTTAGTGCTTGGTTACCTAAAGGGATTTCATATGTTGGAATAACCCAAAACCTCATCGCACCAAGTACAACTGCCCCTGCCAAAGCTATGCTGACCAAAACGGCTCTCCTATTTCTTAAAACTAAATAAAAAAATGCTCCATAAAAAGCACTTATTATGCAAATATTAAAAAGTGAAACATCAAAAACACTATACAAACTCGCCCCGACTATAAGACTGATACAAAACAGTATCAACATAAGACAAGTATACGAGGTTTGACCTCCCCACTCAAGATAGTGGGGAGGTTTGACAACTTTTTATTGAGGCTTTTTTACTCTCAAATATCCCAAAAATAACAATACTACACCAGCAACAGCGACCCATATTTTAATATTATTAGGCAATCCTACAGAATATGACAAGGCAAGACAAAGTGGCAATGTTCCGACAAAAGTAGCAATAGTGTAAGATCTCAACTTCATATCAGTAAAAAGTCCTAGAGCATAGCTAACAAAGTCAACAGGTACAGCAATTCTAAATATAATGACTGCAATAAAAAGATTATGGCTTGGTATACGGCCTTCAATCCATCTTAGTTGTTTGTCACTAATAAATTTGTTCACTACATTGCGACCGTATTTTTTTGAAATATTAAAAGCAATTATTGCCCCTATAGTCCATCCAATACTTGTTAAAACAGCAGTAAGAAACGGACCCCATAATGTTACAGCTAAAGGTAGAGCAGGTAATAAAGTCACTGGCCCCATTACAGTTGCCACTATAAGACCAAAGAGATATATCAAAACACCTAAAATAGGAAATTTTTTAATAAATGACTGCAAATACTCTGCATAAGTAGAACTAAGATAAGACATTAAAATAAATGCCCCTGTTACGGCAATTATTATCAATAAGCTTTTAATTTGATTTTTGTTCATTTTTATCAAAGCAAAGTGCTTAGTGTATAGTCCTGCACCAAACCTGTCTCTTCTGCTTTGGAAAAAACTTTTTTATACTTTGCGCCTTTTGTACCATTCACCCTCTTTTCACATTGTGCCCAAGTTTTATCGGCATAGACCTTACCACCAACAAGTGAAACATAAGAATAAGCTGGTCCAGAATTTTTAGATTTTGATGAAGATTTTTTAACTTCTGACTTTGGAGGATTTTCTTCGAGATAAGTTTTGTAATCTTTTAGAGAACCTTTGAAAGATTTTATTTTTTCAGAAAGTGCGGACTTTACTGCCAATTCATCACACCTATCGTTATATATGTGACCACTGTGTCCTTCTACTTTATTTAGTTTCAAGTGTCTCCCAAGTTCATCGCGAAGTCGCAACAGTTTTTGCCATTGAGATTTGTTTTCTACTGGTTTTTTAGTAGTGGTTATCCAGCCATTTCTAACCCAGCCATCAAGCCAGCTTTCTATCCCTTTCAAAACATAAGTGGAGTCAGCATGTAGTTCTACTGTATAGCCTGCAAAATGCGACACTGCATAATCCAAACCTTTGATAACAGCCTCCAGCTCCATTTGATTGTTAGTAGCTGGGTTTTGTGCCCCAGCAAGCTCTATAACCTTACTATCTGTCATAAGTACTGCTCCCCATCCTCCTGGTCCAGGATTGCCTCTCGATGCTCCATCTGTATAAATAGTAAGTATTTTCATACTTGTATTATACCAAACCTTGGATTCTCACTCGGACTCCCCCTCTCCAACCTGCTTCAAGTGTTCCGGTAAATGAAACAATCGCTCCTGTAACCATTTTTTCTTTCATATCAGAGTCTGTAAAAAAGTTAAAAGCTGTAGCCTTGCCGAAAGCGTCTTCCAAGTTACATTCTAAATGTTCTTTGTTTTTACCAAACATCTTTGTGCTAACAATTTTCACATTTTCAAATAAAAATAATGGTTGAGTATTTCCTACTCCAAATGGCGCTAAGACTCGAACTTTTTGTAAATGTCTGACTGAAACAATACCCAAATTCATAGATATAGCATCAGTATTTTTCTGCTCTTGTGCAACATGTTCTACGCTTCCAATAGCTTTATTTAATTCTTCTTCTAAAAAATGTATTTTTTCTTTCTCTACAGCAAATCCTCCGGCTGCTTGGTGTCCACCAGCGTGTAGTAGCACTCCCTCAGGCAAAGCTTGAAAAATATATGCGGCATGATGTTCGTCTAGCATGCGACATGAACCCTTGATAAATCCGTCACCACTCTCTCCCCAAACAAAAAAACTTCTGTTATATGCTTCCTGTAACTTATTTGCTACCAACCCTAGTACTGCCGGCCTCCAAGATAAATCCCCTAGCACCACTATCGCTGGTAACTCTCTGGTATCTAGTTTTTTGTGCGACTCTTTTACGATACGAGCTACCAAAACTTTTCTTTCATTATTTATCTTTTCTAAATTCTTAACTATAGCCAAAGCTTTATTTCTATCATCGGTAGATAGAAGTTCAAATGCCAACATTGGGGTATCCATACGAGAAGCGGCATTAAGGCGAGGTGCGACAGTAAATGTAAGATCTGTCTCGGTCAAAGTTTCTGGATCCATGCGTTGCTCTGCAAAGAGAGTTCGGAGTCCCACTCTGCGAGTTTTTTTCATAACCATCATTCCAAAACTTGCCAGCATTCTATTTTCTCCTATTAACGGCACCATATCAGATAATGTGGCAAAACCTACCATATCAAGTAGCCATTTCTCCCAACCTTCTTTTGCACCAAACTTCTCTCTATGTTTTTCTAAAAATGCACAAACTAAATAAAATGCCATAGTAGCACCACATGGATCTTGGTTTGGATAAGTCCCTTTTTTCGGATGAACTACAGCTAATGCTGCTGGGTACTGCACTAGTGGCGCATGATGATCTGTAACAATAATATCTATCTCTCGACTTCGAGCATCAGCAACTTGGGCGATAGCGGTAATACCAAGATCAACAGTAATGATGAGTGAAACACCTTTTTCTTCTAATACATCAATACCTAAAGTACTCAGTCCATACCCTTCATCATGTCTATCTGGAATATAAACATGAACATTTTCTATATATCCAATAGCTTTAAAAAAGTCTACCAATATCACCGCACCAGGAATACCGTCACAGTCGTAGTCAGAGTAAATACCTATTTGCTCACCGTCTTTTATAGCTTTATATATTCTATTTACAGCTATTTCCATATCTTCAAACAAAAACAAATCTCCTATTTTATATTCAGGAAATAAGAAACTTTTTTGGTCTGTTTCAGATAGATTTAATCTATCTAAGAGTATTTTCTGTAACTGGTCCGGAGTTGGAGTGGTAGGCGTCATGATAAAGATTGTAACATGTTAGAATAATAGTAATGGAAAACGACACAGTATTTGGCAAGATCATAAGAGGAGAAATCCCTGCAACGAAGGTTTATGAAAATGAAAAGTTTCTGGCTTTTTTAGATATAAATCCAGTAGCAAAAGGCCATACACTACTAATACCAAAAGAAAAATATACCTGGATACATGATGTACCAAATGAATTGCTGGCAGAGAGCTTTATAAAAGCAAAAGAAATAATACTAGCCATGAAAGATGGTATACCTTGTGACTATGTTCAAATTGGTGTTGTGGGAAATGAAGTACCTCATTTCCATATTCACTTAATACCAAGAAGTTTATCTGAGGAAGTACTACAAACAAATAGACCCCATATGCCTTACAGAGACAACAAAGAAGCTAGTTTATTTGCTAACAAAATAAAAGAAGTTTTGAAATAAAAAAACCCGCCAAATAAAAGACGGGTCGTATGAAGAAGAGTAAGGGATTATCTAAAATAAAGAACTTGAAGGATTGAGGAAAAAATAGGAGCTGGGTAGAAACCCTGCTCCGTTTTTTATATCCAATATCCTATGAAAAACCAGAGAGAATGTAACACGACTTTAAAATAAATGCAATAAAGACCCTGCTTAGGGTCTTTACGGGGTACTTTCACTAAACCTTATTGGTTTTTCTTATTTTCTATTTTAAACATTGTATACCAGGAAGAGTACCGGTTGCAAGATAGTCTAGTGTTGCACCTCCACCAGTAGAGACGAAAATATTAGCTTTTTTATCAGCTATCTTTTGAACTAAAGCACCTGTGTCTCCCCCACCTATAACGGATAATCCTTTACTTGCTACCATAGCTTTTGCCAAAGTATTTGTTGCTGAAGTGAAACCTCCTTCATACCAACCAGTTGGTCCATTCCAAACTATAACTTTAGCTTTTTTAATTTTCTCAACAATCATCTTAGCAGTTTCTGATCCTATATCTACTATTTTGTCTCTCCTACCTACATCTCCTAGTGTTAAAGTCTTACTATTTTTACCATGTAAAACAACAACATCTACAGGGAGTAAAAGTTTTGGTGAAGAGAATAATTTTTTGATTTCTTTTTCATAGCCATTTTCAACAACAGAAACTCCTACTTCGAAACCACCAGTTTTCAAAAAGGAGTTAGCAATAGCTCCCGTTATAACAACCTGATCAGCAGTTTCAATAAATCTATTTAAAAGAGGTATTTTTGTAGAAAACTTTGCTCCGCCTAATATAAATAAAAATGGGTGCTTTTTATTATCTAATAATTTAGAAAGGATTTTTATTTCTTTTTCTAATTGTAACCCAGCAAAAGCAGGTAAGTATTTTGTAATACCGACAACACTGGCATGTTTTCTATGAGAGACAGAGAAAGCATCGTTTATAAAAACATCAGCATAAGAAGCTAAAAGCCTAGAGAACTTTGGATCATTTTTTTCTTCTCCTTCGTATCGACGAATATTATCGAAAAGTACAACTGTATCTTGTGGTAAATCTTCAATAACCTTCTTTACTTTTTCTGTTTGTAAAATATTCTCAGTGATAAACTTTATTGAAAAATGCTTTGCTAAATAAGTAGCTATTGGTCTTAAAGAAGCCCTATTGTCACCCATATGTGCAACCAGTAAAACTTGCATACCTTTTTTCTGAAGAGCTCGGATAGTATCAAAAGATACATCTATGCGTTTAGTATCAAGTATCTTAGTTCCTTTCATTGGAACATTAAAATCTACCCTTACCAAGGCTCTTGTGTCTTTTATTTTTTTTATGTTTTTAATTGTTTTCATTTTAAGAAACAAGAGAAAGAGTTTTTGCTAATAAACCAAATCTCTTTGCATCTAAACTTATGCGTCCAACCAAAAGACCGTTTGCTCCTCCTTCTATTACAAAAGAAGATCCATTTTGCTCATTAACAGAACCACCATATAAAATTTTAACTTCTCCTGCTACTTTTGCATCAACATTATCAGCGATAACCTTGCGAATAAATATAAGCATTTCACGACATTCAACTGCTGTTGCTTCTCGAGCGGCATTTTTTCCTATTGCCCAAATAGGTTCATAAGCAAAAACTATTTTTTTTAATTGAGCTTTTGGAATATTAGTAATAATACTCTCTATCTGACTTTTAACAGTACTTAGGTACCAACCATGACTATCTCTTTGTTTCTCACCTATACAGACAACTGGAACAATCTTTTTTTGTAAAAGAAGTATTGTAGAAGCTAAAACCTGTTCATCTGTTTCTCCTCGCTCTCTTGATTCTGAATGTCCTACTAAACAATATTTTGCACCATATGACGCCAACATTTCTGAACTTATGAGACCTGTTTGAGCATTTTCTAAACTTGGAGCTATGGATTGTCCTCCAAAATAAAGAGTGTTTTTAATACTTTTTGTTAAAAATGGCAAATGAATACTCGGAGAACAAACAATGGTATTTATTGTTTTTTTATATTTACGAGCTATTTCTAGTGTTTTTTTGCCAAGAGTTAGTGCTTCTGAGGGCTTCTTTGGTGCCATTTTCCAGTTTCCTATCAGTAATATCATTTGGATATTATATCACACGAACAAAAAGCTAATTTTCTAATTCCTCCCAAAGAATTATTTGATATTTATCTGAAGCCAAGGGAAAGTTTGGTGGTGGAGCATAAAGAAGATTTGTATCATAATTAATAATACGATTTTCATACCCTGTATCATCTGTATAAGCAAAACCATATCTTAAATTTGTAGCAATCATACCAAAGAGGGTTACGCTGTTTCTATAAACAGTTGAACCACATTTATTTGTTCCAGCACCATTTGTTGGGGGAAGATAATAATGTCTACCTACTCGTCCATTTTGAGCTATTAAAGCTGCATCTATTTGAAAAGTATCTGCTGAAAATAGACCTATATTTATATCATCTTGAGCAATAAGAGCAATAACATCACTACCGTTGTAGTTTGTATATCTTAGAGCATTATTTATGGTAATACTTTTACGCAAACTAGAATTATCTGGGAAACGAGCGGCGGCTATAGTAACACGAGCGGTGTTTATAGTTCCTTCTACCCAAATATGATCTTCTGCAAAAATAAGGCCATTAGCAGGGATAGCGTAATTTGCAATAAAAGTCTTATTTCCAATACTCCATGTACCCCAATTTGTATCAGTCCCCACATTTGAACAACCACTTGGAGCTGCTGCTAGGCTGGTAACTCGATACAAATCAAAAGTATCATTTGTCTTAAGAATTATCTGATAACCTTGATATCCAGAAGATGCAAAATATCTTCCACTTGCAATAGCTTGCGCTTTGATAGTTGCTAAATCATTAGTTATACCTGTAAAGTCTGCAGCTGGTACAGGGAATTCTCTACCTGCTTTAAAAACATCACTTCGATTTGGAACACTTGACGGAGGTGCTTCACCTGGCCGATAAGAATCATTCACTGTAGTTGATCCAGAATTAACATGAGTATGAACACCAAATTCATTACTCCCTGTATGATCAGGATCGCTATAGCTTGTTTTAGAGCTTGTTATTTTATTCCAAATAACACCATCAAAACGAATTCCACCATTTGAATGAATTGGTCCATACACAACAGTTCCTTCACCAAAACGCATATCGGAATTTGCTAACACTGAATATTTTGCCAAAGAAGGTATAGCTAAGTGAACATTAATACTACGAGTTGCTGTTGGGTCAATCAAAGTTGCTCCTTTAGATTTTATTTTTACGAGAGTTGATCCTGATAAAGGAGGAGTTACTGTGAGTGTGTAAGAACCTATTTGATTACCATCTTTATCATTAAATGGATACACATATGGACCAGCGCCTACATTACCTAAAGTATAACCAGTTTGATAATGAGCTAAATACCATCGCGCATATTCGATACCAGCTTCTGCAATTTGCAAAGAAACTTCACGAGATTGGATTTTTCTAGAAAGCCTGCCGCTAGCTGCTGCCCAAGAAATAACAGCAGTAATAGTTAAAATACTTATAGCTGCAAAAATCATAACCCCAATAAGAAGAAAACCTTTTTGTTTAGAATTATTTTTTGTCTTAAAAATGTTCATACTATTGTTGAATTTTTAAATTACGGATAGCAACCTGTGTGCTAACCTCAAGAGTAGTAGGAGATTGATTAACATCAGGATCAATTCTTATTTTAACACCAATTAATCTAACATCAGCTAGTAAGCCGTTAGTAGAAGAGACGACTCCTCCTGACCCTCCTGTATATGTAGAGTCATAGTATGTAAAAATAGGTATGCCATCAGGAATATTCCTAACTCCGGTCATAAAAACTTGTGTTTTTTTATTTGAAACATTATAGATCAATGGTGTGCCTGTTGGTTTTATAGTTTCTTTATTAAGAGTTGTACCTGTAAGACTATATCTAATCCATTCTTTTAACCCGTCATTATCAATATCGCTATAAAAAGTAAAGCTATTGTCTCCAATAGACTCTATCGGGTAAGAACCGCTATTAGAAGGACTTGCAGAACGAATCTCTGCTGTCATTGGTCGTAAAAGTTTTTGAGCACTATCTCCTGCAGTAAGGCTATTACTAAAATAACGATTAAAAGAAAATACATCTCTTTGAAATTTTGAAATAACAATACCTAGTATTGAAACTATCGATATAGTTACAACTAGTTCCATTAAAGAAAAACCATGATTAAGGTGAGATTTGTATTGTTTCATATGTATCACTACTTATTGTAATATCTTTCTGTGTTGTCGTATACCCAGTTTTTGAAATAGTTATTGTATATGTTCCAGAAGATAACCCTCCAAAGTCTATTTGACCTGGTGGTAAACATCCTGATGTGTAAGTAATAGCTACATCAGAGATAGAAGGTGTTTTTGAAGTGTCTGTAGTCGAAAGAAAAACTTTATATCTTAAATATTGATCTCCTGCATGAATAGAAGCTATATTACTTGTTGATGTTGTATAGAAAGTTGCGTCTGTTCCATCAGGACCAAGAAAATTCCATGTTGTATTATCTAAATTTGTAGCAATTTGAAAACGAATAGGATTAGTTCCCATACCTGTTGGCTGACTAGTTGGAGACCATATTAGCTGTTGTAGTGTTGCAGGAGCACCAAGATTTATTGTAGAAGAAACAAGCTCCCCACTATTAACATAAGTAGAACCTGATGAATTTAATTTTATTTGTCCTGGAGCATTAGTATAATCAATACCACCATCCGTGCTAGAAAAACGGCTTTTATCAGTAAAATCAACCTGACCAGAACCTCCATTCCAATCAGTTTGAGATATAGAACCAATACTTGTTTGACCAGAGAAAGTCCCAGATGGCCCACTTATTCCAACCGTAGCATCGGCTATAGGTAAGCCTGCAAGTTCTGTAACTGCTACAACTAACCGACTACCTGAAACAGCCGGCTTAATAGTGAGAAATACATCTTGACTTGAATTAGGAGGAATAGAAAGTGGAAATACAGGATTTGTTCCTGCTATTTCATAAGTACTTCCAGAAAGATTTATTTTATAAGTATCCCACTCTATATTATTAATAGTGTTTGAAACACCAGAAGCGCTGAAGGCAATAGTATTTTTTAAAACATTTGGAGTACCTATCAACTTACTCCCCACAAAAGATCCTGAGACTCCTGTAATACTCGCACATTGAGCTGACTGAACCTTAAGTGCTATTGAGCTTATAGTATCTATGGCAAAAGTTGTTTGGCTAACAGTATTGGCTACAACAGTTATATGAGGCTTTACAGGATTTGGATTGCCGGATCCTCCGGGTAAATAAGTTTGATCTGATGAATAACCTGTTTTTGAAACAGATATAAAATATTTCTCAGCCGAAGGGGGAGCATCCACAATAGTAAGAACTCCTGCGGAGTCAGTTATATCTGAAAAGTTAATTGCGGGAGAAACAGAGTTGTTTATTATAGAAACATTGGCATTTGCTACAGGTATTCCATTGGCATCAATAACCTTTATTACTAAAGCACCATTACCATTTTCTGTTTCTAGGCTTTTAGGAGCAACAGTGCTGGTATATTCAACTGATACAGACTGCGCACAACTTGTACAAATAACCTTTACAACCATCAATTTATTATCTGCGGGAGAAAGATCGTTCGGTGTTCCCCCAAGAGTTCCGTCAGCAGGAAGATCTATGTTTCGAATTGTAGTATTTACTGAAAATGTAACATTACCTCTAGAAACATTTTTCGTAGCTGGGATAACACCACTTGGAATACCTGAAATTATTCCAACATTACTATATTGAAGATTCCTAATAAATTCTATTTGTTCACTAGCTATTTGCGTAGCAATAGTTTTTGTACGAATACGAGCAGAGAGTTCTACTACTTTGGCATAGAGTTGATAAATAGCTAAAGAAAAAATAACAAAAAAAGCTGCTGCGACTAAGGTTTCCATGAGTGTTGTACCTCGTTGTTTACCCTTATATCTCATATTAATTTATAGAATCCATTATCGAATACATAGGAGAGAGCATAGAGATAGCAAAAAATCCTACAGCCACACCAATAAATATCATTAAAACAGGCTCAATAATAGTCGAAAGATCTTTTGTTTTATTATCAACTTCTGTTTCGTAAAAAGTAGCTACTTCTAAAAGCATGTCGCCTAAATTTCCAGTTTCCTCTCCCACCTCTATCATTTCTCCCATCATCACTGGATAAAGCTTAGTCTGAGCTTTAAAAACAGAAGAAATAGGAACACCTTTTTGAACAACCTCTTCAACTTCGGCTAAAACAGCTTTGTAATAAACATTTTGAAGAACTTCTTTTGTTATCCCAATAGCCCTCCCTATAGAAACTCCTGAACTAAGCAAAGACGACATAGTTCTAGTTGTTCTGGCGGTATTAACTTCTTTTACAATTGTTCCAATAACTGGCAATCTGATAACCAGCCAGTCTATTTTTCTTTTTACTTTTGCATTTTTAAGAGCAAAAATAACTATAAAGACAACACTCACTATTCCAAGAACTACAAAAAGGAAGTTGTTAGCCAATGTGTCACTAATCCAAACAACTATTTTTGTTGAAGCAGGGAGCTCTGTTCCAAGCTCTTTGAAAGTCTTAGTAAGAGTAGGTACAACATAAACAAACATCAATATTCCTATGATAAAAATAGCGCCTAAAATAATAGACGGGTACATCATAGCGCTTTTTATCTTTTTATTAAGAGCGTAGCTTTTCTCAAGAGTGACACCTATTTCAGACAAAGTATTTGGTAGTCCACCAGACTCTTCTCCTGCTTTAACCATAGCCACAAATAAGGCAGAGAAAACTTTTGGATATTTTGCCAAGCCGTCTGAAAAAGTTCCTCCTTTGTTAATAGTCTCAGATAAATCCTCAATAATTTGTTTAAAATATTTATTTCTTGTTTGTTTTGAAAGTACTTGCAATGCTCTAGAGATAGAAAGTCCTGCCTTAAGCATTCCTGACAAGTTCTTTGTCATCAAAATCTTTTCACTTAGTTTTATATTACCTGCCCCAAAAGAAATAGAGTTTAATTTACCTAAAAGTCCTCCAGAAGATTGGTTGATAAATATTGGGGTCAATCCTTTATTTCTAAGTTCATTTATAGCCTCAACTTTATCGCGAGCTTCAATAACACCTTCTGAAGCAGTATTGTTTGCATTACGAGCTTTATAAGAAAATTTCATACTTATATAAGTGTATCAAATTTTTAGTTTGTTTGTGTGTGAAATATTTATTTTACTCACTAACTACACGCAATACTTCGT
Organism: Minisyncoccota bacterium; assembly: GCA_017991515.1. Lineage (GTDB taxonomy): Bacteria > Patescibacteriota > Minisyncoccia > Phycocordibacterales > UBA9973 > UBA4124. The sequence continues at coordinate 39,439 of JAGOQI010000004.1, forward strand.
CGATAGTAGTGTTGCCTTGTATCGCTTGGAAAATACCGTCTTCAATCATAGTCATCATTCCCTCTTTTTTCCCTTGACCTTCTATTTCATCTGCAGTTCCACCACGGAGAATTATTTCTTTGATAGCTGAGCTTACCTTTAGTGCTTCGTGAATACCAACACGGCCTTTATATCCATCTTCTGACTCTTCGCTACTTTTTGCTCGGAAAAATGGTATTTCTTTCCAAGGTGTTCCTGGTTTTATTATTTTTTCATTTTCCAAAAATGGTCGGAGGTGATCCATGTCTATAACATCACTTAGTGCTTTAAGTTCTCCGTCTGACAAGAAGTACTGCTCTTTGGCATTTGTTAGTCGTCGCACCAATCGTTGTGCCACAATAACTTTCGCAGTTGAAACGATAAGAAATGGTTCTACTCCCATATCTATAAGTCTCGGTACGGCACCAGCAGCACTATTGGTGTGGATAGTTGAAAGAACTAAGTGACCAGTAAGTGCGGCATTAACAGCCAAAGAGGCAGTTTCTCCATCTCGAATCTCTCCCACCATAATAATATTAGGGTCTTGTCGAAGAAGCGCTCGGAGTCCGTTGGCAAAAGTCATACCTATTTCACTCTTAACTTGTGTTTGATTTATACGAGGCATTTGATACTCAATAGGGTCTTCAACAGTTGATATATTTACTTCTGGAGTGTTCAATATATCGAGCATGGTGTACAAAGTTGTTGTCTTACCTGAACCAGTTGGTCCTGATGCTAAAACAATACCTGAGTGTTGTTTCATTCCTTCATGAATTCTTTCCAAACTCTCTCCATGAAAACCAAGACCTTCCAAAGTAAAACCATGAGAGCCTTCCCTCAAAATACGAATAACCGTCTTTTCTCCATAATAAGTTGGCAAGGTTGAGACACGGAAAGAAACCGGCATTTCATCCATCACTATTTTAAATCGTCCATCTTGTGGCAATCTCTTTTCATCAAGCTTCAGGTTTGAAAGTACCTTGATACGAGCTGTTACTGCTGGAGCTGCTTCTTTAGGTAGCAACATGGCATCATGAAGTATTCCATCTATACGATATCGAATTATTAAATTCTCATCACTTGGTTCTATGTGTATATCAGAAGTATTTTGAAGTATGGCATGAGAAATAAGACTATCGACAATCTTAATCACAGGCAAATCCTCTGCCATTTCTTTCAAATCCTTCTCTGTTGTTTTGTCGTCCTTATCTTCTACTTTTTGAATACTACCAACCTCTTTTTGAATAATAGAGTCAAACTCTGCTTGCAAACTTTTCTTGTATTGTAATAAAACACTCTTTATAGACTCGCTATCTGTAAGTCTTGGGAGTATTCTAAGGCCTGTTTTTTTCTTTATGAAATCAATAGCGGGAAGATTATCTATATCCAACATACATATTTCCAAGTCTGTACCCCGCTTTTTATAAGCGATAATGTTGTACTTACGAGCAATAGCTTCCGGTATCATATGTAAAACATCTCTATCAATTTTCTCTTTTTCTAAATTTAAATAAGGAATACCAAGTACATAAGCATGTAGTTTTTGTAATTCAGACTCTTTGATCTTGCCAGAAGATAGTAAAAAATCAGAAAGGCTTGTACCTTTTTTAATTTTTTCTTTTTCAAATATAGCCAAGTCATCTACTGATACTATATTTGTATCAAGTAACAAACTCTGAAGTTTATTTTCATCAACAACCATTGTTTATATTGTATCACGCCAAAAAAATAAGATAGAAACAAAAAAAGCTCACAATGAGCTTTTTTTGTTTCTAGATTAAAACTCTATAAATAAGAATTTTTTTCTAAGAGTTACACTTGCTTGGTCTGAAGCAGATAAGCTTCCATTTACACAGTTAATAGTATAAGTAGTATTTCTAGTTGGACTAACATCGATAGACCCATTCAACGCTCCCGCTGTAAATCCTATTCCTGAACAAGAAGTAGCTCCTGAAGATATCCAGCTAAGAGTCGAGCTTTCACCTGAAGCAATTTTTTCTGGTGTTGCAATTAAGTCTACTGTTATGCCTGGACCAGCAGTAAGTACAGTGACTGTTTTTTGGTCTACTGCATTTCCAAAAGGTCCAGTACACGACAGTGTAAATGTAGTAGTAGATGTTAGTGTTCCTGTTGAATCATGAGGATAAGAACTAGTAACAGGTTTTGGTCCTGTCCAAGACCCGCCACTAGCTGTACAAGATGTAACATTAGAACTTATCCAAGATAGTGTCGCTGAGCCACCTGAGAATATAGACATTGGAGAAGCATTGAGTGTTACTGTTGGACCTTTTGTAGATGTCTCACAAGTACTACCATTCCAAGCTAAACCACTATCACAAGTAGCATTTGCAGTAGACTGAGCAAGTTCTATAGAATTGTGATAAAGATAAAATGTAGTTGCGCCATAACTAAGAACAGTAGACTGAGAACCGCTAGCAAGAGGAGATGGTGTGAAAGAAGAAGGAGCACCTGTATTTCTAGTAATGGATGTTGAACTTGCTGTAAGATCAGCCGTTGTCCAATCAACAGTGCTATTACAATTAGCAGCTCCTGAGGCAATATTACAAGAATTTGCCAAAAGAGTACCTGTAGGTCCAGTATTATTTGGTACTACAACATTTTCAAAAGATAACCATCCAACAATCTCACTCCCCCAAGCATAACCAAAAACATTATCACCTGAACGAGTTGCTCCATAAGAATACGGTGCTTGTTGTACACCTGCAGTATTTCTATCATGGTCATTTGTTGAAGAGAAAGATACCCATCCATCCCAACCTTCACTTGCAGATGTAAATCTTGCCCAACCTTTTAAAGAGTTAGAGATCATTTGTGCTCCACAAGTACCAGCTGTACCTGCTGGACAACCAGTATTAAAATCAAGCCAGCCAATATTGTCATTCCACCCGTAACCTGTCCATGAGCCGTCAGTGCTTTGCATAACACTATATGAAACAGTTCCACATGTTGAGTTATTACTACAGTTTAAACTAACCCATCCAACAGTATCTGACCACAACCAACCAGTAACAGGAACTTCTCCGGCAGCAGAAACATTTTTTTGATTCAAATAGTTAAAACCAATATAAAAACTAGATACTACTAGAATAGATGCAAACAATAAAGTTATATATTTTTTAAACATAATTAATTTTTATTAAGCGCCCCTTTTAATAAAACCGCTCTTTCTTCGTCTGTTAAAGGCTTAGAATCTTTTTGCATTTCTACTATGATAGCTTCTTTTTGTTCTTCAGGAATAGTTGTAGTATCACTATTTAAAGTATTTAATATCTGAACCTTTTCTTCATAAGTAGGCTCACTACTTTTGTTCCCATTTTTATATTTTATAACTAAGAAAACAATAACTAAAATAAAAATAATTGAAATAATCCAAGGTAAAATACTTTTTTTGTCGGTGTCTTGCATATACATATATATTAACACACAAAAGAACTACACAAAACAATATCCACAGCTTTTACACATTTTGAACTAGAAAAATTGACAAATAGCACAATTCCTGTATATAATATATTCAAATGTACGAGAGTACTTTGACTTAAATTCTTGGCAATATCGCCTCATCTTCTAAATTTTTAAATAATCATGAAAAAGATTTTAAACGCTTTGGGGATGAGCGTGTTGTTCATCTCTATATTTTTAGTGTCTTGTGGTAAAGGTTCTAACACCATAACACCACAACCAGATCCTCCACCTACACCTCCTTCCCCTGTTTATTCCATCAACTCAACAACTGTTTCTGATATTACTCAAACATCAGCTACAGTAACTACGACAGTTGGTGCTACGAACAGTGGAAATATCTATTCGAAAGGATTTTATTGGTCTGAAACCAGTCCGATTCCTGGAGAAAGTGATAATTTCTTAGATGGTGGAAGCGGTGCCGGAAGCATGACCAAATCTATCTCAGGGCTTTTGGCTAACAAACCTTACTATGTAAGAGCTTGTTATAAAAAAAGTTCCACAGATAGTTGGACTTGGAACAGTGAAGTTAGCTTCACAACCTTGCCTGTACCTCCAAAGTACAGCGAAGGTCAAGTTATGCCCGATGGTTTCACAATCAATATTGTTTACAACAATGGTAACACTGCCAAAGGTGTTAAAAATGTTGGTGGTATCAACGGCTACGGGTTTGGTTGTATCGGTACTCCTACAGGTGCGACAGGTACAGCTATCGGAACAGGTATCACAAATACCAATACCATAGCATCTATTTGTCCTGTTAGTGCTGCCAAGCTTTGCTTGGATGCTGGAGGTTATCTTCCATCTACAGATGAAATGAAAGAGCTCTGGGACAAAAGAAATGTTGCTGGTATATCAGCTGTATTTACTACTTCAGAAGGTTCATTTTGGACTTCTACTGAAGTAGATGGTACTTATGCCAAAGCATTTGATTGGGGACAAGGAGTTTCTTTCACAAACTGGAAACAATCTGGACCAGGAAGTGCTCCACCATTAACAAGAGCAGGAGTAATAGCTGTAAAAAATTACAATTAATTTTTTACTTAAAAGTAAATCCCGACTTCAAATTGAAGTCGGGATTTTTTTATTTATATATTTTGTTTTTATATTAACAAGGCACTACTTCTGAACCTAGTTTAGATGAATTACTGTAGTTTCCAGGGACTATATTCCAAGCTCTGCTATCAGAATTTCTCTGAACATAACCCCACGAAGCTGGTACTTTTGTTTGTAGGTTTGCATCAAGCCACACATGAACACCAGAGTCTACTTGTGTCTCGCCTGTAGTATAAACAGTGGCAGGCGTTGCACAATTTCTTGAAACACTAACAGCAACACCATTAGAAACAGGAGGGAACCCTCCACCACCTCCTACAGTAGTCAAAAGGCAAGAAGTGAGTTTGCCTGTACTATCTGAACATACACCTGTAGCTACACTATTTGGATTTAAATTATTTATCTGAACATAACCACTTAAAACTTTTGCTCCGTCTGTTCTCCAAACAGCTAAATTATTTCCAGACATCAATCCTTTTGTTTCAAGCGTAATACCAATAGGATCAGTAGGAGTTCCACCTTTTGCTTGTCCAGTACTAGTAGTATTTATAAGACCTGAAACATCATTTGCTGGTGGATTGGCTGGAGCAGGGAAAGCTGAAGCATACCGAACACCAAAACCTATAACAAGGATAACTAGGAAAGATTTTATTATGTCTAAATTTGTTTTTTTCATATATTTATATTTTAAAAATTAATTTGGAACACTATTACCACAAGCTCTAATACCTACATATCCGTTTACTCCACCACTATAACATCCATCGTACAAGTAATAACCCGCACAACCCGGTATCGATGATGGATTATTGAAATCAGGTGATTGGAAGTAGATTTGTCCAATATTACTACAGCCAGTAGGTTCTGTACCACCATTGCCAGGCTGAGCAAAAAGATATGGTGTTGTACTTACATCTAAACAAATATTTCCCGAGCCTGCTGCACAAACATTTTTATTGTGAACCAGATATCCGTCAGCAAAATATGTTCTATCTCCTGATAATTTGAAGTTAAACAGTGGTGTTGTTTCTGCTACTTGTTCACTTTCAATAGAATAAATATGAACTAATCCATTTTCTGTAATAAGAGTATCTCCAACAGCCAGTTGTGTTACTTCTATACCGATGTTCTCTTGTTTTGTTTTCTCTGGATTGATAGATTTCCAACCTTCTGTTGTTTTAAACGGGTGTTCTTCTGTTACGAATGCTTTTTCGCCGTTGAAACCAAATATAATTCCGTCTGATTTAGGAGGTCTGTGATAGTCCAAAACAACATTATTTGTAGTTTCTCCTTTCAAAACATCGCCTATTTTTACATCTTGAATATTCTTTTTACTACCATCAGCCATTGTTACTAAAGTATCAGCTATGAAGCAGTTAAAAGCAGATGACCAAGATGTTCCGCCACCTCCACCTCCACCTCCAATAGGTATCAAACAATCTGTAGTTAGTTTGTGTTCTTCATCTACACAAATTTTACGCTTGCCAGAAGTAGGGTGTAGATCATCTATATATAGATTGCCAGATATAGTAGCGTTATTCCAAATAGCTAAACTATTTACTGCCAAGTTTCCTGAAACATCCAACATGGAACCAGATATAGGAGAACCTCCTTTTGATTGTTCAGTTGTTGTAGAGTTTAAAATATTAGCGACATTTCCGTTTGGAGGATTGCTTGTAGGACCAAATGCTGCATAAACATAGTTAAGCCCAAGACCAAAAACAACCATTAGAACTATAAATTTTATTTTGTTTAGTATGTTTATTTTTTTCATATGTTTTTAATCTAACAGCTTATTCTATTAAACAAATACTTGAGCAACCGTCCCCATTAGCAGTATTACCATCATCACACTGTTCAGCTTTTTCTATATAAGAGTTTCCGCACTGAGCATCACAAATAACAAGTTTATTGGAAGTATCTATACATACAGGACGAAGACCTGAAGTCCAAACACCTTGGTCTGAAGTCAAAGCACTTACAGTTACTTGATTTTCTACTGTCATGTTCTGAATAACATATAGAACATTAGCAGAAAAAGTTTGAGCAACATCCAAAAGTGAACCCCTAAAAGAGCGTGAACCACCTTTTGATTGAGGATTTGAACTAGTATTTATTGGACCAGAAACATTGTTTCCTGGAGGAACAGCTGTTGGAGCATTCCACGCAGCTAGAGCAATAGTACCGACAAAAAAAGTAGCAATTAAAAATTGTGTTAACAACTTCTTCAAATCAATATTTTTCATTATTAAAATTGTAACATATTAATTATGATTTACCATAAGTAATGTGGGTAAAATAAAAGATATTAAGTTAAAAATAATATTGTCTATACAATATATATATGCTATATTGCTCTTATAGTAATGTCCGACGCCGAAAGGTTCGGACATTTCTGTTGAAAATCGATAAAAACCCTTACAAAATAATAACAATATAAATATTATGTTAGATATCAAAGCCCTAAAAATAGCTATAGAACAACTAGAAACTGAGCGCCGAATAGGTCGCGACAAACTTATTGACGCTATAGAACAATCCCTTGCCGCTGCTTATAAAAAAGAGTATGGCAAAAAAGGCCAAGTAGTACGCTCTCACATCGACCTTGATGCTGGAAGTGTTTCTTTTGACCAAGTTAAAACTGTAGTTGATGACTCCCTTGTTTACTTTGAAGAAGACCTGGCTGCGCAGGCAGGAGAAGAAAACCCAGTTGAGCGTTCTGAAACAGATGAAAGAGAGTCTTATAACGAGGAGAAACATATTCTTCTGGAGGATGCTCGTATTATCAAAGCTGATGCTCAAATAGGAGACGAAATAGTCTTCGATCTAGAACCAAAAGATGATTTTGGTCGTATTGCTGCGCAAACTGCCAAGCAAGTTATCATTCAACGCATTCGTGAAGCAGAACGAGGTTCTATTATGGAAGAATTTGGTAGCAAAGAAGGCGACATAGTTTCAGGTCATATCCAAAAGGTTGACCGAGGAAATGTTTTTATTGATTTCAACAGAGCAACAGGCGTTATTCCTCCAGCAGACCAAATACCAGGTGAACATTACAATCGTGGAGCTCGTATTCGAGGATATTTGTACAATGTCGAAGAATCTCCTCGAGGTATAAATTTGAAAATTTCAAGAACTCATCCAAAATTTATGGAAAAGCTTTTTGCCCAAGAGTCTCCTGAGATTGCAAACGGACTTGTAGAAATAAAGGCTATTGCCCGAGAACCAGGTGCTCGTTCAAAAATAGCTGTTTATACAGAAGATCCAAATATTGATCCAGTAGGATCTTGTGTTGGTCAAAGAGGTGTTCGAGTGAGCACTGTTATGAATGAATTAAGTGGAGAGAAAATAGACATTATCGAATGGTCTTCTGATCCTGAAGAGTTTGTAAGAAAGGCTCTTTCTCCAGCAAAAGTTTTAGAAGTAATACTGGATGAAGCAGAACACAAAGCATCTATTGAAGTTACTCCTGATCAACTCTCTCTTGCTATCGGTAAAGGAGGGCAAAATGTTCGTCTAGCTGCCAAGCTGACTGGGTGGAAAATAGACATCAAAGGTAGTGAAGTTCCAGAGGGCGAAACTACTGAGACACCAGAAGGTGATGACTTCAAACCTTTGTCTGATTTAGTAGAAAGTAAAACGGAGGAAGATGTTGAAGAAACAGAAACTCCTGTAGAAATAGAAACAACTGAAGAAGTTGTCGCAGAGGAAAAATTAGAAGAAACAACAGAAGAGGCGAAATAATATGAATCTACTACACGAAATAACTCCAGGGAAAAATGTTCCTGAGATAATAAATGTAATCATAGAAATACCAAAAGGTTCAAAAAACAAATACGAGCTTGATAAAGAAACTGGTCTTATCACTCTAGACCGAGCACTTCATACATCTCAAGACTATCCTTTTGATTATGGTTTTGTGCCACAGACTCACTGGGAGGACGGTGATCCTTTGGATGTTGTTGTTCTTACAACATACCCACTGGCACCAGGGGTTTTAGTAAAAGTTCGACCTGTCGCTGTTGTGAATATGATAGATGATGGAGAGGGCGATGCAAAAATTATAGGTGTTCCAGAGAAAGATCCTAGATGGGACGATGTAAAAGATATATCTGATATCAACAAACATACACTTAAAGAGATAGAGCACTTTTTCCTAACATACAAAAAACTTCAAAACAAAGAAGTTTCAATAAATGGGATAGACGGTAAAGACAAAGCAATAGAAGCTATAAACAAATCTATTGTTTTATACAAAGAAAAGTTTAATAAATAAAAAATGCCTTCCCTAAAACGGAAGGCATTTTACTAACTTCATTTATTTCTTTTTTCTTCCATTAATCCTAGTATTGCAGTAGATAATGCCATACTTATTGCCGACAAAATAAACAAGTAAAAGGCAAGGTCTGAATCGATAACTTTTAATATTCCTAATATACTAAAAGCTACTGATGAGACTAAAAATAAGTATGGAGGGAAAGAATAAATTTCTTTTAAAAACTGTAAAAAAGATTCTTTTATTAACAGAATTCCTAATTTATTTTTCATAACTTTTAAATTTTTATTACTATACACCACAAAAAATAAAAGTAAATACTCTGTGTAAGAACTACCCTAGTAAATCGTCTCTAATGGTGTATAATAAAACCTATGAAAAAGACCATTATTACTAGCTTTTTAGCCATAATATTGCTCGGATCCCCTGCTTTTGCAGCCGAAACAGCTCCTGTTGTAACAGATAAGGCTGATATTGCGACTACTCCAAAAGACATAAAAATAGAGACTGCTGAAGCAAAAAAGAAGAGAATAGAACAAGATTTGCGTTCTACTGTTTCAAAACTTCAATCAGTTGTTGATAGAACTCAAGTCCTAATAGATCTTCTTATTAAAAACAATAGAGACACAACTGAAGCATCAAAATATATAGTTGAGGCTCGTTTTTCTCTACAAACTGCAACAGATGCTATTGATCAGTTTTCAGGAGTAGTTCCAGAAGTTAAAATAGAAAAAACTTTAATAAAAAAAGAAGTTGTTGTTGCCCCTGCTCCATTCAAAGAGCCTCTTAAAAAAGCAGAGGATTCACTAAAAGAATCTAAAGCTTCTCTTATTCAAAGTATTACAGCTCTAAAAGAAAGTCTTATTACTAAAGAAACAAATTAAATTCTATGGATCAAATATCCAAAGATTTTAACCACAATAAATATCAAAACAAAAGTCCTTGGGCTATCGTACTGATATTTGTTGTGGTTATTTTATTCGGAATATTTTGGCTTATAGAAGAAAAGAAAGAAGTTTCTTATGTCCCTTCTTTTGCGCAAAATCCAAGTCCTAAAAAGAGTACCTTGGATATTGCTTCGGACCTTGAAGCCTCTGTTGGTTCTATAGAAATACCAAATTATTCTGATTCGGAATAATTTTTTGGTATTATTATGCCCTTGTGCTAGACTGGCAAAACTATGAAAAATAAAATCGATAATCTTTCAATAACAAATCTGCCCGACTCTATGATAGAGATAAAAGGTGAGCTCTCATGGGAAGCTTTTGCAAAATATGAGAAAAAGGCTTTGGAGCAACTTTCAAAACATTTAGAAATAGATGGGTTTAGAAAAGGTTCTGTTCCTGAAGCTATGGCGAAGAAACATTTAGGAGACGAACTTGTTCTCTCTGATATGGCAGAACTAGCTCTTCAAGAATTCTACCCTACTATTTTAGAAGAAAACAAAATAGACGCCATAGGCAGACCGTCTGTTTCTATTACTAAACTCGCTCGAGATAACTCTCTGGGCTTTACTCTTACTACCGCTATTTTACCGGAAATAAAACTTCCTGACTACAAGAAACTTGCTAAAGGAGCTCCTGCTATTGCTGAAGTATCTGCTACTGAAGAAGAGATAGACAAGGTAGTAGAAGACCTTCGTCAAATGCGTGCTTATGGACATGTTCACGGACCAGAAGACAACCTGTCTGCGCAGGCAGGACACGAACACTCAGAAGAATTACCGGAAGTAAATGATGAATTTGCAAAAAGCTTTGGTGCATTTAACAGTGTCGCTGACCTACGAGCAAAAATTAAAGAAAATGTTTTAAAAGAAAAAGATCTTAATGAGAAAGATAAGCGCCGTATAAATATCATGGATGCCGTCATCAAAGAAGCTACTTTTGATGTACCAAAGATTATTTTAGAATCAGAACAAGAAAAAATGATAGCTCAAATAGAAAGTGATGTTGCTAGAAGTGGAATGAAGTTTGAAGACTATTTAGCTCATACCAAGAAAACTCGTGAAGACTTGATGGAAGAATTCAAAGGTGAAGCAGAGCGCCGAGCTCGTTTCCAAATGGTTATCAATGCTATTGCTAAAGATATGGATATCAAAACTACTGACGAAGAAGTAGATGCTGAAGCTCAAAAGCTGATGCAACAATACCCCGGTGCCGACCTCGCTCGTACTAAAGCTTACGCTGATATGATGCTAGTCAACGAAAAAATCCTCTCAACATTGGAGAATTTATAAAAAATAAAAGCCCTGTAAAATCTTACAAGGCTTTTTTAATTTCTTTTACTTTCCAATTTCTGCCATAAAATCTTGTATGGCGAGGAGAAGCGACAAATCGTTAATTCCATACATAAGCTTTAAATTTTCTTTACTATACTATATTTCCTTACTTAGTCAATCTTATTTTGCTTTTATGTCAAAATACCGCTATAGTATCCTTGTACTGAATGCTGTCTTTCCTATACTCCTTCTTCTGTTTCTTACTTTCAACTTTACAAACTTTAAACTTTAAACTGACTTATGTTAATACCAACCGTTATTGAAAAAACCGCAGGTGGTGAGCGTGCTTATGATATTTATTCTCGTCTTCTAAAAGATCGTATTATTTTTTTGGCAGGCCCTATAGACGACCATGTTGCAAACCTAGTTATAGCTCAATTTTTATTCTTAGCTAACGAGGATTCTAAAAAAGATATTTATTTATATATAAACTCTCCGGGAGGTTCTGTAACAGCAGGACTAGCTATTTTAGACACTATGAATTTTATAAAACCTGATGTTTCAACTATTTGTGTTGGTATGGCAGCATCAATGGGTTCACACCTTTTAGCTGGAGGAGCAAAAGGAAAAAGATTTGCGTTGCCTAACGCTGAAGTAATGATTCACCAACCGCACGGTGGGTTTGAAGGACAAGTTACAGATATAGAAATAACGGCTAAACAAGTAATAAAACTTAAAGGTCGTCTTAATGAGATATTTGCCAAAAACACTGGTCAGAAACTTACAAAAATCCAAGAAGACATGGAGAGAGACTTTTATATGGACTCGTCTGAAGCTAAAAAGTACGGCATCATTGACTCAGTTATTACCAAAAACCCTGGTGTAAATTAATTTTTATGAATCCTATCTTACTCGCTATTGGTATGCTTCTTGCCGGAGGTATCATTGGCTACAGCATACGAGCTGTCATATTTATCATTCGCAAAAACTCTTTAGAACTCTCTGTTGGAGAGCGTTTGATGCATGCCAAAGAGCAAGCTCAGAAAATACTTGATGAAGCTAAAGAATCTTCTGCAGAGCTCTTAGAAGAAATTCGAGAAGAAGAAAAACAAAAAGACCAAGATTTTAAAATTACTGAAGACAGATTGATAAAAAAAGAATCTTTACTGGACCTTCGCCAAAGCGAGTTAGACTCTCGAGCTAAAACACTTGAACAAAAACTTTTAAATGCAGAAGCGCTAACTAAGCAAGCTAAAAACTTAGCAGAAGAAAGAATTCGGGTACTTGAAAGTATTGCAAACTTTTCACAAGAAGATGCTCGTAATGCTCTCATTATAGACACAGAGAAAAAATTTGAAGAAGACTTTGCTATTCGTAGTACTAAACTCCAACATGGCATGGAAGATGCACTCAAAGACAGAGCCAAGGAAATACTGATGACGGCAATACAGAGACTCTCTGTTCCGACAACCAACGCACTAACCACTGCTAGTGTCGCTATCCCAAACGATGAAATAAAAGGAAAGGTTATTGGAAAAGAAGGAAGAAATATAAGAGTATTTGAAAGAGATTCTGGTGTAGAGCTTTTGATAGACGAATCCCCTGGCTTTATTGTTGTCTCATGTTTTGATCCGGTTCGTAGAGCTATTGCTACCAGCGCCCTTGAAGCACTGGTCAAAGACGGTCGTATCCAACCAGCTCGTATAGAAGAAGAACTCGAAACTGCCAAAAATAATATTCATGAAATCATGAAAGAAAAAGGCTCTGCTGCAGTTTATGAATGTGGTATTTTCAACCTTGACCCTAGGGTTGTAGCTATCTTAGGAAGGCTCCATTATCGAAGTAGTTATGGTCAAAATGTTTTACAGCACTCTATAGAAATGGCCCATGTCGCCGGCATGCTCGCTACTGAGCTTGGGGCAGATGCTTATATTGCCAAGGCTGGAGCACTTGTTCACGATATTGGAAAAGCGCTCGACCATGAATTTGAAGGAACTCATGTAGAAATAGGAGTGAAAATGCTTCGCCGTTTTGGAACAGACGAACGCATCATTTCTGCTATGAAAAGTCACCACGATGACTGCCCTCATGAATCTCTTGAAGCAGTAATAGTTCAAACAGCTGATATGATAAGTGGCTCTCGCCCTGGAGCAAGACGCGATACTGCCGAAATGTATCTCAAGAGACTGGCAGAACTTGAAAACTTGGCCAATGCTTATGAAGGAGTCGAGAAAGCTTTCGTTTTGCAAGCCGGAAGAGAAATAAGAATCTTCGTTCACCCACAAGCTATCTCAGATTTAGAGTCCAAAAACTTAGCACGAAACATTGCCCTAAACATAGAACGCGACCTTCGCTATCCAGGACAAATCAAAGTGACCATCATCCGCGAAACAAGAGTGATAGATTACGCGAGATAGTTTAAGGCAATAGCCCTAATAATGACATTAACTTACCTTTTATCCCACTTTTGGGTGGGGTTTTTTCGTGTAGCTTTTGTTTAAGCAACTCTACTTGTTTTGATAAAACAGTAGCATTTTCATCGGCATTTTTAATCTCACTTGGTAAAGCATCTTCTTCGATTCTATCAATACTTTTATGAAGATTTATGTCATGTATTTTCTTATTTTCCAAAACATCTTCTAGTTCTGCTTTCACTTTAGCTATTTGATTTTTTAGATCTTCTGGATCCTCTGGTATAACTAGCAATTCAGGTGCTACAACACTCTCTTCGGGTGTATTTTCTTCATCCTTACCATAAAAGTATTCTCTAGTTGCTTTGCTTAATCCTTCGGGTATTTTGTCCATAATGCTTAATATTATACCAGTCGCTCTATTGCCTTGCGAGTCGCTTCTTGCTAGGATTTTAATATGGAAACACCAAAAGTATACTTTGATAGTGAAGAAATAAAATCAGGAATTGATAAAGAGGTTTCTTTCTCATTAAACACAGAGGAGGCTCCTGCCTTAAACGAAGATCGTGAAATGTTTATATTAAAATCCAAGAATGATGCTCTTCAACTTGAAATAAGAGAAGAGGAAGATGCGCTAAACGATCTACTGGAAAAATTGGTTATACTAAGACGAGACAAAGAAGATATAGAAAATAAAATATCAGAGCTTCAAGACAAGACAGTTGAAAAAACTACTTTAAATTAATCTAAACAAAAACCCCGCAATTGCGGGGTTTTTGTTTATTTTGAACCTTCTAGGGCTTCTTCGTATTCTTCTTGACTCATAAGAGCAGAAACTCCAGTTTCTGGAATAGTTCTCATTGTTCTAGGATTTCCTTTTGCATCAAAATGCTCTGATCCTTCAATTTCTACTGCACTTCCTTCAGGTTTTTGATTTGGTTGTTCTAATGACATAATATTTGACAAATTATTTAAATATGTTAGTATAATAGCAAATTAACTAAGTTATGGCAAGCACTCTCCTTATAGGAAACTTAACTGTTGAAAAAGCTCGTTCTTTTATAAATTTAATTGAAATAGAATCAGAAAAATCTAAAAAAATTTCTATCTATATTCATTCTCACGGAGGTAGTTTACGTGCATATGCTGAAATAGCAGAAGCAATGCTCAAACTATCAAAGAAAGGTGTATCGTTTATTGGGCTAGGTGCAAATACCGGCTCAACAGCAATGCTAATTTTCTTAAACTGTGATGAAAGATTAGTTACTCAATCTTCTAACGGATATATTCACTTACCTGTCGAAAAAGTACTTGTTTCTAAAGAAGTCAAAGAAAAAGAAACAAAAAAGATTGTTGGGTTTATAGAGAGAAGAACAATAATTTCTGAAAAAAATATATACCAATTAAATGACTTACCTCTTTCAGCTAACGATATGGTGAAATATGGTATTGCTACTAAAAAAGTAATAAGCTTTCCTTAGGTTAAGGCCGAATCTATTAAATATAGGTTCGGCTTTTTATTTTTCGCGGTATACTTATGTCATGTTAGAAAACAGAGAAACTTTTTCTTCGGGGTCACAAGAAGTATCGCATTTAGCAAGTGAAGCTCACAAGGCTTACACTATTCAAGAAGGTGGTCCTAAGACTCCAGAGGAAGCAACACTCTCAGCTATAGAAAAATATTCACGTGCAGAAGCTTCAGAATTTTTACATGAAGCTAGAGTCCTTCCAGAACACCAAGTAGAACATGTTGCACTTAGGCTTAAACCAGAGCCTCATGATAGAAAAGTTGAAGAACTCTTTGCTACAATGCTTGAAAAAGGCATCAAAAATGCCTTGGATATACTTCGTAAAATGAAAGATCCTCATTTAGAAGACGACTTTCATCGCTTCTTAGTCCAATATTTACATACTATAGGTGCTGTTCCAGGATTAAAAGAAAAAGACAATTTATATAAAGAACTAAACCACACTCTTTTCTCTGTGGCACTTCCTCCAGAAACAGAAGAAGTAGATTTCAAAAAGAAAGTTTCTGCCATGGGACAGTTTTATACTAGCTTAGTTTCACTTGTTGGACTTGAAAAAACTGTTTCTTTTGAACTTGCTGTTGAACACTCTCGCAAAGATATTGTTGTATATGTAGCCATACCTAGAGAAAACATTGATGGTTTTGAAAAGTTTGTGCACTCATTTTTCCCTGGTGCTGCCGTAGAAGAAGTAGTGGACGATTTCAATATATTTGGACTCGAAGCACATTCTATTTCAGCTAGTGTTGCTACTTTGAAAGAGTCTCCTTTCAAACCACTAAAAACATATTTAGATTTTGATAACGATCCTTTCTCTGGAACCCTCGGAGCGCTTGCACAGATAGCCGAAACAGGCGAAGGTTGTGCTCTTCAAATAGTACTTTCTGAAAGTCATCACAAAATAGCCGACCGAAACAATATGATAATGTCTGAAGCCCAAAAAGGTGGAGCTCTTGTGAAAGACCTTTACAAAAAAGCTACCGAATCAATGCTTGGTTCTTTAGCAAAAGAGGCGTTTTCTTTATTTAAGAAAAAGGAAGAGGAAAAAGAAGAAGAAAAGAAAATAGACACCGAAGGAATAGAAATGTTCAAAAAGAAAAATGATTCTCGGGTAGTTGGAGCAACTCTTCGTATCATTACTTCTGCTAGTTCTACTGCTAGATCAGAACAACTACGCAAATCTGTAGAAGCTTCTTTCGGCCAATACACTTATATCGGTGGTAACTCTATAGAATGGCAAGAATCCAAAAGCACATCTTTACTTGAAACTTGCCAAGCGTTTTCTTTTCGAACACAAAGTGAAAAACCTTTAGAACTCTCACTAAATGAAGTTTCAACAATGGTTCATTTCCCTACTAGCGTATCTTCTCCTCACGAATTACAAAACAGTGGTGGCGCCAATGCTCCTGCCCCACTTGGAGCTTCAAAAAATGCTGATGGTGTATATCTTGGAACCAATACTTATCGTGGGCAAACAACAAATGTCTTCTTGGGCAAAGAAGATAGAGTACGACACTGTTATGTTATTGGTCAGACAGGTACAGGTAAAACAACTATTCTGAAAAATATGGCTATCCAAGATATCCAAAATGGCAACGGTATTTGTTTTATTGACCCACACGGCAACGATATAGAAGATATCTTGGCAAATATCCCCGCTGAGAGATTAGACGATGTCGTCTACTTTGACCCAGCATATACAGCTCGTCCTATGGGACTAAACATGCTTGAATACGATGTAAATTATCCTGAGCAAAAAATATTTGTTATCAACGAACTCCTCGGTATCTTCAACAAGCTTTTTGATATGAAAACTGCTGGTGGTCCTGCCTTCGAACAATATTTCCGAAACTCTGCTGGTCTTATCATGGAAGATCCAGAAAGCGGATCAACACTTTTAGAGATCAGTCGTGTCCTATCTGACAAGGCTTTCAGACAAATGAAGCTCGCGAAATGTAAAAATCCTATTATCAAACAATTCTGGGAAAATGCTGAAAAAACTACAGGTGAGGCATCACTTGCAAACTTTGTGCCATATATCACTAACAAGTTTGACCCATTCGTATCGAACGACATTATGCGACCAGTAATAGCTCAACAACACAGCGTACTGAACTTCCGGGAAATAATGGATAATAAGAAAATACTTTTAGTAAACCTTTCAAAAGGTCGTCTTGGCGATATCAACTCTCACCTTATAGGTCTTTTGTTAGTTGGGAAAATAACCATGGCTGCCCTATCTCGTGTTGATATGGTTGGTAAGGGACCAGTAAATGATTTCTATCTTTATATTGATGAATTCCAAAATGTAACCACTGATTCTATAGCGACTATTTTGTCCGAAGCTCGAAAATACAGACTTTCTCTAACTGTTGCGCACCAATACATCGAGCAACTTGAAGAAACTATCAAAAATGCGGTCTTCGGAAATGTCGGCTCAATGATTATCTATCGCGTGAGTCCAGAAAATGCTGCAATTTTCGAAAAACAACTTACTCCAACATTTACTCCTGATGATGTGTTGAAACTCCAAAACTTTAATGCTTATGCAAAAATTTTAGTAAACGGTGTACCAGAGAAAGCATTTAACCTCAAAATCCCACCTCCACCAAAAGGTAACAACGATATTGCCGACAAAGTGAAGCAAATCTCCTACCTCAAATACGGACGGCCGAGAGAAGAAGTAGAAGCAGAAATCATGTCTAGATATCAAATCTAACAAAAATCCCACAATATCAAGCTTGTGGGATTTTGTGTTATTATTGAGACATATGACATACGAAAACCCACCAAGACCAGATAATAACAATGAGAATTTTGAAGATGTTAATAATGAGCAAATAGAGGCTTTAAATGAAAATACTGTTGTTGTAGATCCAAAAGAGATGGAGAAGTTAGAAGATCTTGAAGCAGAGGTTAAATTTAGAACAAGTGATACAGCAGAGAAAATTAGAGAAGCTCAAGCAAAGAAAAGTAATGTTGATATGGATTGGGATAATAAAACTCAATATAGAATCCCCCCAACCAACCAAAGAGGTTCGGGTCTCAAAAAAATGATGTTAGGGACAGCATTTACCCTCTCAAGTCTTTTTGGTTTTGCAAACAAAGGGAAAAATGTAGAGAATGCAGGAGATAGCACTATAAAAAATAATAAAATAGAAAACTTCGCGGATTCAACAGAAAAATCTAAAGAAGTAGATTTTAAAAAATATGAACAATTTGGTATCTCTCATATAGAAAAATTAGAATCAAATGATAAAGAGAATGACATTTTCTTAGTTTCTGTTCCTGAGTATAAAAGTTATGGTGATGTTTTTAATGTTTTAAATAAAGCAGGTCTTACTCCTGTGTCTACAGAAAAAATGGATGAGGCTGTTTCTATGAACCAAGATTTATTTAAAAAAGCTGGCTCAATAATATCTCTTAACGAAGTTGTTAATAAACTTGGTAATCCTAGCTACAGTACAGTTACATGGGATAAGAAAGCAAATACTTTTCATGGAGAATCTAGAGAAATACAAGTTATGAAAGCAAAAAAAGGTGAGCAATTTTCAAACTTTGATTCTGACTACGATAGATATAACTTTATAGTTAAAGCACCAAAAGAAAAAACTGCAGATTACGAATCTGGTTTAGCAAAAAAATAAAAATAAAACCGCCCATCATAACGAAGGCGGTTTTTGTTTTCATAACTTTTTCTTTTATAACAGTAACTTTTTCTTTAATTGCCTACTTTCTTTTATTGTTTTGTAGAATAATATACTTACTACTACTAATTCAATAAACAATAAAGTGACAAAAAGATAAGTTACTACTATCATGATACGGTATTTAGTTTGAATAAATAATAGCATATTATAAGCTTAATGTCAATTTTGCATCAAAAAACCCTTGCTATATAATGATAGTAGCGTAAAGCTCTTAGCTTGCACGCTCTGACGAGATTATCAGAAGCAATCCACATTCGTGGAAAATTAAACAAACTATGAACAAAGCATCACTTGTTGAACTCGTACACGGCATTGTCGGCGGTACAAAAGTACAAGCTGAAGAAGTCATGGAGAGTATCATCTCTGCTATTACCAACACTCTCAAAAAGGGTGACGAAGTATCTATAGCTAGTCTTGGTATCTTCTCTGTGAAGACTCGTGCAGCTCGTACAGCTCGTAATCCTAAGACTGGTGAGCCAGTAAAGGTTGCGGCAGCTCGTGTTCCTCGATTTAGAGCCGCAAAAGCTCTTAAGGACGCAGTTAAATAGCATTTCCCCGAGCTCGGGTACATGTATACAAAATAGCCCTAAAAAGGGCTATTTTGTATTTTAAGCTTGCAAAATAAAAGATATTTGATATAGTTTTCCTTGAACCAATTTTTAAAACCAAAAAAAGTACATTATGGCATTTGGAGGAACTATTAAAACAGAGCCGGCTAAAACAACGAGTAAAGAATTCGTAACACTTCACACCGGACAGAAAATTGCTAAGAAAAAATATGAAAAAATGCTGAAGGATGCACAAGGAGGTAAGAGTAATCAGCCACCACCCCTCAAAAAACCTGATCCAAGCAACAATTAATTAAAAAACCCGACACATAACAATGCGTCGGGTTTCATTTTTCATAGTTCTAAATTAAATTACAACTGCACAACAATTTCTTTAGGTTTTTTACTTAACCTTTTAAGCTCCATGACATGAGCTTTTACTGCCATATAATATGTATCGTATTCCACTATTGGAACTCTCCATTTTTTATAAACAGGCATTAATGTTTTTCTTAGTTCAGGATAATGAACATGAGAAACACCAGGAAATAAATGATGTTCTCTTTGGAAATTTAATCCACCTAAAAACCAAGTAATCAAATTATTATTCACCGCAAAATCAGCCGTAGTTGATATTTGATGCATAAAATAATCTTCTTCTTTTGTTTCTATAGTTGGGTGTTTTAAACCCGAAACTACATGTGCCAATTGGAAAACAGTAGCGATAAGTAAGCTAGTGACTCCAACTACTATTACATAACCAATAACCCACTTAGTAAATCCTACTTTCAGTATAGGAAATACTATAAAAACAAAGGCGTTGAACGCCTTACCAAACCAAAAAACAAAATGATCTCTTGTAGAAAACTTTATTCCTTCCTTATAAAGGATTTTTCTAGTGAAATACTTTTTATAATCATTAAAAAGAATCCACTGAAATAAAAGTAAGCTATAAACTATCATCCAATAAATCCATAGGTGTTGGAATTGATGTATAGACAACCATCCTTGGTCGTCATGCATCCGTAGAAGTGGCTTTGCTTCAATATCTTCATCATAACCGCTGATATTTACATTGGTATGATGAATAACATTGTGCTTAACAAACCATGTAGTGTTATTTGCCCCTAAAAAGTTTAAGGACAATCCCATGATATAGTTAAGTTTTTTACTCTGGCTGTAACTTTGGTGTATTGCATCATGCATTACACAAAATCCAATACCGGCTTTCACAAATGCCAAAACAATGCACAATGGTACTGCCCAATACCAATCTGGTGTCTGAAAAACCAATAAATAATAAGTTAATACAAATAAGGAAAAGAGAGCTATTGTTTTTGAGAATAATCTCCAATCCCCTGTTTGTTTCTTTTTTATTAATTGAAAATAGTTGTCTTTAGCTGCTTTTACCTCTCTGACAAAAGCAGTGTCCATGTTAAATTTCGGAATAGCTATTGCCATAGTTGTAAGTTTAAATTTTTTAAATAACGATGTTTGTTTGAATTAATTGTATCAACAAGAAAACATTAAAGCTATTTGACCTCCCCACTAGTTTGTAGTGGAGGAGGTTTGACACACACCTTAGAAATGAGTAGTATCAAGAAAAACTTAATGTTATGAATACATCAATCACTGAAGAAGTTATTGTTCTTACATATAATAGCGATAGTTTCCCAATGTCGCTTGGTTTACCTTTAGAGAAATTAAGACTAATTGATCCAGTAAAAACAGATCGCATAAAGGAATGCGTGAGAACTGAGTTAATAAAGATTGTTATTTTTGATGGATGTTTACCAATGGATGTCCTGCTAACTACTTGCAAGGTAGTTAAAGATATACGCAGGAAAAATAAATTGAATTTAAAGATTTTCATCATCAACCAAGATGAGATTCTCGTTGAAGGTGCTGAGTATGTACAAAATCCCAAAAAGATTAAGGAGTACTTAAAAATAGCAGCCTAGTATAAACTTTCTTAGCTTAGCCTGGTCAAATGGTCAGGCTTTTTTTGTGCGGGATAGGAGAGTCGAACTCCTCACCACAGTTTGGAAAACTGTTATCTTACCGATAAACTAATCCCGCAATGATTAAATTTTAGCATGAAATCTCCCTCGGCTTTTCTCTCGTC
>JAGOQI010000010.1 GCA_017991515.1 Minisyncoccota bacterium
ATTCTCGTTGAAGGTGCTGAGTATGTACAAAATCCCAAAAAGATTAAGGAGTACTTAAAAATAGCAGCCTAGTATAAACTTTCTTAGCTTAGCCTGGTCAAATGATCAGGCTTTTTTTGTGCGGGATAGGAGAGTCGAACTCCTCACCACAGTTTGGAAAACTGTTATTTTACCGATAAACTAATCCCGCAATGATTAAATTTTAGCATGAAATCTCCCTCGGCTTTTCTCTCGTCAGTCACTCGAGAAAGCCTGGGCACCACCTCGGTAATTTTCTCTGCTGAGAAAATAAACCTCCGGTGTTCGATTCCCTGACGCAAGCCAAGCAGTTGGCTTGCTCACGCCTCCTATGAAGACATAGTCTTCATATTGTCGGGGTGCAGGGAATCGAACCCTGTTCTCACGGTCCCAAACCGCGTATACTACCGGTGTACTACACCCCGAAATATGTGTAACAGCTCACACTATACTATAGCTTAAGCTTTTAATAAAGGGCTTAAGACAGATCTATCAATTCTACCTTTGTACTTCCCTCTTTAGACTTTGGTAAGAGTATAATTATGCCTTGAACATGATAATTTTTGATCTTTTTAATCAAACAGTAATGTTCAACAGAGATTAAAAACTTACGAAGTTTTTCTTTTGTTAGGTTTTCTGCTGGATTTATAAAGCCACCCTGCTTCCCTGTTTTTACTTCAAAAAAATAATGAGCGCCATGTGATTTGGCTACAATATCTATTTCTCCAAATTTATTAGCTATATTGCGCTCTATTATAGTGAAACCATGTTTGATGAGAAACATACAGGCTTTTTCTTCACCTATTTCCCCTGTTTTTTGAGTTTTTGATGTAAATTGTTTCACGTGAAACCTTTTATAGATGTTACATGTGTAACTTATCTAAAAACATTGTAAATAATAACTATTTTACCAAAAAGACTAAAAAGGTCAAAATCTAAAAGGCATTAAAAGTCGTCCTTTATCCCACTTGCACACATAGTTATCCCCAGTTTTGTCAAAAAAGCTACTTTAAAAGGGCTAAAATCCACCTGAAATCTTATTTGTCTAAAAGACATACCTTTAAAATACAAAAAGTCCCTCTTTAAGGGACTTTTTGCATTTGGTGCCGTGCACCGCGTAGCTCTATAGAGCAAAGTGGTGCGGTTAGGGATAATCGAAATCCCGCCTTCTCGTTGGCAACGAGGCATTCTGCCACTAAACTATAACCGCATTTTCAAATCTTTCGTTTTCTGCTAAAGAAAGCCATTTTAAAAGCTTTTTCTTCTGTGCAGTATTCGATATTATACTGATACATGTACCGTATTGCAATCTTTTTTTACCTTCTTTTCCTTGAATAACATGTGGTTTATAAAAAGACTCACTAGGAGCACCTAAATCTTTTGACCAAACAGAAACACACTCATTGGGATTGTTATCTGGATATATAATCAAGCTATATTTAAAATCCTTAATATCTAAGGCTAAATAAAAACCTATAAACTTAATAAAAATCTTATGAATATAAAACTCACAGTTACTGACTCGAATCAGATGTTTTGATCGTTTTTCACCCTCTCCAGCATAAAGCATCAATCCAGCCCAAAATAATGGTTCTTTTTTATATGTTTCATATTCTTTCTCGGCCTCTTTCTCAACCAAAGCATACTTGTACTGAAGTTTAAGTTTTCGCACCATATTCATCTTTATCATCCTTTCTTTTGACCTCTCTATACTTTGATAGTTGTGCCGGTTTGTTATGTGTTTTGACCATTCCTCACCTTTAAACCATTCGCACAGCGTTCCACGTGAAACCCCAGTAGCTTCCTGTATGTCTCGATAGGACTTACCTTCTCGCCTTAATTTGAATATAAAATCTTTGTCCTTACGCATGCTATATAAGTATAATACGCTGGTTCGATTTTACAAATACCTTACAAAGTAGTACTATCTAGTTGCGCACCCGTGGTGAAATGGATATCATTCCGGTCTTCGGAACCGTCGTTCCAGGTTCGAATCCTGGCGGGTGCACCACTACGCTAAAGCTTCGCGGTGCGAAGCACAATAAGTCCACTATGGATAAATCTAAGGTTCCACAATTTGTTTCACATGTAACAGAAACCCTTCAAAAAGAGGGTTTTGAAGCATACCTTGTTGGTGGATGTGTTAGAGATATACTCATGGATAAAGAGCCTAAAGATTGGGATCTAACAACCAACGCTAAGCCAGAAGAAATTCAATCTGTTTTCTCTGAATTAAAAACTGTTTATGAAAACACATACGGGACTGTAACAGTAGTTAATATGGCTAAAAATGAGTCAGAGAGAGTGGTTTCACCCGACGACGCTAAAGCTATGCCGGGCAAGCATGTAACAAGCCCTGAAGAGGTTCAGGTGACAACATACCGCTCAGAAGGAGGTTATAGCGACAATAGGCACCCTGAACATGTTTCATATGAAACAAATATAGAAAAAGACTTAGAAAGAAGGGATTTTACTATGAATTCTATAGCTTGGGATCCTATAAAGGACATTTATATTGACCCTTATAAAGGACAAAAGGACATAAAGGACAAATTAGTCAGATGTGTCCTTTATCCTGAAATACGCTTTGACGAAGATGCTCTTCGAATAATGCGAGCTGTTAGGTTTTCCACATCTTTGGGTTTTGCTATAGAAAGTGAAACATTATCTGCTCTAACAAAAAAGGCATCTAGTATTTCAAATATATCATCCGAGAGAGTTCGTGATGAATTTCTGAAAATAATAGCCTCTGATAATCCTGCTTTTGGAATATCACTTCTTGAAAGAACTGGTCTTTTGGCACATATTATTCCAGAACTGCGAGACGGTATTGGTTGCGAGCAAAAAGGTGCTCACATTTACGATGTTTTTGATCATTTGTTACACGCACTCCAACATGCAGCTGACAAAGGCTTTTCTTTAGAAATACGCCTAGCCGCACTGTTTCATGATATCGGGAAACCTGCGACTCGCAGATATGATACAAAAAAGGATAAATATACATTCTTTGGCCATGAAGTAGTAGGAGCTAGAATGACAAAAAAGATACTAGAGAGACTTCGTGTTTCCCGTGAAACAACTGAACTAGTCGTTTCTATGGTGCGAAATCATATGTTTTTCTCAGACACTGAGCAAATCACACTCTCTGCAGTTCGAAGGGTTATACAAAAAGTAAAACCTGATCATATTTGGGAACTAATGCAGGTGCGTGAGTCGGATAGGGTAGGTATGAAAAAAGTAGAAGCTCCATACAGACTACGCAAATACCACGCCATGATAGAAGAAGCACTTAGAGACCCTATATCAGTCTCTCAGTTAGCCATAGACGGTACATATCTTATGGATGTGTTACATATGAAACCAGGTCCTCGTATGGGCTGGATACTTCATGCATTACTTGAAGAAGTACTAGAAGACCCAAAGCTCAATACTATTGAACTACTTACAGAAAAGGTGAAAGAGTTAGACAATCTTGAAGATAAAGATTTAAAAGTATTAGGGGAGAAAGGGAAGGATAAAAAGGAAGAGGTTAATGAAGGGGAAGTGAAACAACTTCACGCAAAACATAATGTGAAAAAATAAAAGCCTTTGAGTTACCTCAAAGGCTTTTTAATTTATGCAGCTAAAGATTTTTCTTTTTCAAAGCAATCTTTCCAAACAGAAAAAGATGTTTCTTCAAGTTTGGAAGTCAAATCTAAAAATTTTTCTTCTAACTTTAATTCTTTTATTAAATTTTTGAATTCTATTTGTACTTCAGTAAAAAACAAAAATATTTTAGATAATTTATTATTTAATACTTTTAATTTGTATACCACGATAGCACTTTCAGTATCGATTTGATTATAAAAGCTTACATACTCATAATATGTTTTTTCTGCTTTTTTAAGAATAATGTTTAGAAAACGACGATCTGACATTGGTCTGTAAACCTTTGCCGAAAAGAAATTCCAAGTATTTCTTTTCAAGCGATTACGCTCTACTATTATCTTTTTCATAGTGCTGTTTTTCTTAATTCTACACCTTTTTTGAGAAATAAAAAAACCCTCCCCTTTGGATTATGTACGAGATATTCCGGGGGAGGGCGGCTTGGCCATACTTCTAGCCAATTTGTTTTTGATAAAGATCTTTTGTCCAACTATTTTCTGGTTTGTCCCACCATTCAATGCTTTGTTTAGGTCTTTTTTTATTCAAAATTTTTCTACGAATAAATAAAAAAATGCTCCAAAAAAACAAAAAGCTTGATAGTCCGAAACCTACACGATTAAAATAAAATTTGGCACCTATTGCTAAGTCTTCCCAAATAATATTATCTTTGAAAAAAAGAGTGACTAATAAAACAAAAAGACTTAAACATCCTAAAAAAACAGCTGGTATAGCAGAAATTTTTTTCTTTTTCATAAAAATAACAGGTTTTTAGTTTCCTCTATACTAACACAAAAACCTTTAAAGTAAAGCTTATTCAGGGATTTTTATGTCTATCATGATAGGGCAGTGGTCACTCCCAAAGTAGTTGGTCAGAGTTTCAAAACTCTTGATATAAGGAAATAGTTCAGGGGAGCAGAAGAAATAGTCTATACGCCAACCTACATTTCTATCTCTTGAACGAGTTTTTTGATCCCAATATGTATAAACATCCCTTTGTTCAGGATTTAGCGTGCGATAAATATCTACCCAACCTTTTTTCACAAGTTTATCCATCCAAGCTCGCTCTATGGGCAAGAAGCCGGTATTTTCAGCATTTTCTTTTGGTCGAGCCAAGTCTATGGCAGTATGGGCCGTGTTTACATCTCCACAAAATATAACTGGCTTTTTCTTTTTTAATTTTTCTATATAAGAGAGGAATGCATCATAAAATTCTAGTTTATACTCAAGCCTATGTGGACCACTACCACCGTTGGGGAAGTACCCGGTGATTAGAAAAAAGTTTTCATACTCAGAAACAATAATTCTACCTTCGTCATCAAACTTTTTATTACCAAATCCAGGAGTGGTTGAAAGTGGTTCTTCTTTGCTATATATAGCAACACCGCTATAACCCTTCTTGGTCTTACACGGAGACAGTGCTAAATGATAGTTTTTAAAATTTTGAAGCTCTTCTGGAAGCTGGTCGAGTTCTGATTTCGTTTCCTGTAAACAAACTATATCTGGTTTAAATGTTGCAAATAAAGGCTCAAAATGACCTTGCTTGTGTGTAGCTCGAAGCCCGTTCGTATTCCAAGAGATTATTTTCATATAGAGATTATAGCAGGTAAAAAAAGAGACCATCATGGGGTGATGGTCTCGAGAGAGTTTGCCCCGAAGGACTATATAGGTTTGCGTTTTTGTTAGAGAGTTAAGTTGTATAAAGAACAATTGGAAAGAACAAATGTAGTTCTTATTTTTGTAATGTGTGTCAAATGACAGACATTTGAAGCGAATGATCGCTGTATCAACATTATGTTGATTGTGAAAAAATATTTTGTTGTGACCGTCTTAAGCAAAGCTGACGATCTTCGCTAGGGTACGGATTAAATGATCATCTGGTTTTATTATACATTCCAAACAAATTCTTAGCAAAGGGGATAACTCTTTTATTTAAATAATAAACAAAAAACCCTCCTGAAAAATCAGAAGGGCTTA
Organism: Minisyncoccota bacterium; assembly: GCA_017991515.1. Classification (GTDB taxonomy): domain Bacteria; phylum Patescibacteriota; class Minisyncoccia; order Phycocordibacterales; family UBA9973; genus UBA4124. The sequence continues at coordinate 5,638 of JAGOQI010000010.1, forward strand.
CTCACAATATTCACTCTTCACACACTATTAACCGTCCTGGTTATTCTTTTTTATTCTCTTTATTTTCAATAGCCGGATCTGCAACTTTTTCTTCCGGCTTCTTTTCTTCTTTTGGCTTAGGGAAATCTACCCTGTAACCTCCTACTGCATCTCTCCAAAATGTTCCGTAATTATCTTTTGCTTTTTCTAAAGCATTGTTAATTTCGGATTCAGATGGAGTATTTATTACAACAGGTTTAGGTGCCGGCGAAGAATGGGGTGTTTGTATTGTTATATGTTGCGGATTTGTAGGGTTTTGATTATTTCTGTAGTGAAATAAAGCAAAAATCAGTCCTAAAACAATAAGTAACAACAATAACGGTACCAGCCAATCATTTCCATAAAAATACCTGCTATCAATATCCGGATTTCTCAATGGAGTAGGATAATAGTTATTCGTAGTAGTCGTAGTTATATTAAAACTATTACTAATACCTTCAGTTTTATTTTCTTTAGAAGGGATGACCACCCTCCTTTTTTGAGAAGGAAATGTCTTTCGTTCTACTGATGGATAATTAATTTCAACTGGTAAAATTTTTCCCATGTCGTTAGGACATGGATTTGTTATTACCTTTCCTGTTTCACCAGGATTTAAGATCATCTCCTTTTGTCCAAACTGAGCAAAAGAGGTTGTAGCGAACAATATCGCTACAAGAAAAAACATTTTTTTCATGTGTTTTATGGTTTTTTGTGTTTGTGAATATTATTAAAGAACTTCTTATATAATAGCATAAAATATCCTATTTGTCAAGCTATCTTTTAGAGTGAAACTGTTTATGAACCTCTCGGAGTTTGGCATCGGTGACATGAGTATATATCTGAGTAGTAGCAATGTTGGCATGGCCAAGCATTATCTGAACAGAACGGATGTCGGCTCCGTTTGAGAGTAGGTCTGTAGCAAAACAGTGGCGAATAACATGGGGAGTAACTTTTTTTGAAATACCAGCTTTGACCGCACATTGTTTAACAATCCGTTCTATAGAACGACGGGTGAGTGGCTTAATATCCATATCATCTTTCTTATTAGCCTTTTCTCCACTACCGAGTTGAACAAAAAGTGCATCAGACATATCTTTGCGAAGTTTTAAATATTTTTTCAAAGTGTCTCTGGCTTCTTCGGAAATAAAAACAACTCGTATTTTGCCACCCTTACCGCGGATAGAGAATTCTCCTTGAGTAAAATCAATATCGTTAGTAAGTGAGCAAAGTTCAGAGACACGAAGTCCTGTGGAAAAAAGAAGTTCAAGTATTGATCTATCGCGAAGACTCTTGATATCCTCTCCCGGAGAAGACTTCAGTAGGCGAGTGAGCTCGCTACCTGAGATCAAGTCTAAGTGTCGTTCAGGGACTTTGGCCAAATCTATTTCTTCGGCCGACATTGATTTGATCTTTTTACGAGTAAGATATTTCAAAAATACTCTAAGAGCGATCATGTAGTAGTTTTGTGTTTTTCTAGAAACTGTTTTGCCTGTAGCCCTATTGTTACCCATACTTTGACGGTTGAGCCATAGACGAAATTCACGAACCTTGTCACTAGTTATGTCTGATGGCTTTTGGGCCTTTGAGAATGTTAAAAAGCGAGTGATGTAATGATCATAGTTTTCAACCGTTTTTAAACTTCGGCCTTTTTCTATTTCTATATGTTCTAGAAATTCTCTTTTTAATTGTTCGAGTTCTGTAGCCATGTCGCACAATAATTGTAGCATAGTAATAATGTTAAAAGATTGACATTATTATTTTTTAGTGTAATTTAAAAGAAAACTACAGTTATGGAAAATAAAAATTTAATAGAGGATGTATTTGAATTGATTAAATACATTGGGGAAAATGAATTACCCCAAGAAGAAGTAAACGCAATGTTATTCCTTTTAAGATCAATGAGGGCAGGCGACTCTCAAAGAATAACAACAGAGAAGGAACGGTCAACAATAATGGCACACAGAAAGGTTCGTAATTTTTTTCAAAAAAATCCAAATAAGTATATTGTTATTGTCGGTGATGTTAAAATACCCGAAAATCAAATATTTGGGCTATCTAGTTATTTTGGAATAAAATCCAAAAATTTAAAACTTTTTTTAGATTATAGCAAATTAAAAAAGTCTTTCCCTTTTAGTGAGATTTCTAATCAAAACTGTATCGCTGTTATTATTGGAGCAGTACCTCACAACGTAACGAGCATGGGTAATAATAGTAGCCCAATAAAAACTGCTCTGGAGTCAACAAATGAAAATGTTCAAAGTTTTGTTTTGACTGATAATAAGGTAACAAAAGAAAAACTCAGGGCATGTTTTGAAGAATTCTCTCTTAACTTAAGAGAGAGAAGAGTGTTACAAACAGAAAATTAAGTTGTATTAAAGCAAGTCATACCAGGCTTGCTTTTTTTATAGGTTTGTGTTATTCTATGAAAATCATGTTAACGACAAAGAAAAAACAAGCTGTTATAAAAAAGCACCAAGTACACTCTACTGACACTGGTTCTAAACTAGTGCAAGTAGGAGTATTATCTGAAACTATCGACAAATTGGCTGATCACTTGAAAAAACACAAGAAAGACAACCATTCAAGACGAGGGCTTATAAAAATGGTAGCTGATCGAAGAGGACATCTTAAGGTTTTAGAAAAAACAAATCCAAAGCAACACGCTGCGGCATTAAAAATAGTAAAGCAATAAAATAAAACAAGTCCGCTACGGCGGATTTTGTTTTATTGCGCTATACTTCAAACATGGTCTCGTAAAAATTTTTACAGACTCACATAGAGCTTCGAAACTCTATTTATTTACATAATATAAAAAACAGAAAAATATTTAATCTGTTTTGTACGCGATGGCAATTATTAAACAAAAAGAACAGCGAGTGGGTATCTTTATAGATACACAAAACTTGTACCACACAGCTAAAAATTTATATAAGAAAAAAGTAAACTTCTCTGCAGTAGTAAAAGATGCGTTAGCAGGAAGACAGTTGATACGAGCTATTGCTTATGTTATCACTACAGAAAATGGTGACGAGACAGACTTCTTAGAAGCTCTTGCAAAGGCAGGTATTGAAACTAAAGCCAAAGACCTTCAAATATTTTTTGACGGAAGTAAAAAGGCAGACTGGGATATTGGACTTGCTATAGATGCTGTGTCTATGGCTCCGAAGCTCGATGCTATAGTAATAGTTTCTGGAGACGGCGACTTTGTACCACTTTGCCACTTCCTACGATATCACCATGGCGTACAAGTCGAGGTTATGACCTTTGGCAAAAGCGCGTCTTTGTCTTTGAAAGAAGTGGCTGATGAATTCATAGACCTTTCAGCTAATCCAAAAAAGTATTTAATAGGTTATCATTAAAAGATGTCAGAAGAATTAGAACCAAAAAAAGAAGACGCTAGCCAAGCACCGAAACTCACAATGCACACTTATGCTGGTGATTTAGCAAATGCTCTTGATACTACAGATGCTACTGTTGTGCAAGAACTTTTGGTAGAAGGTCGTGAAAGAGAAGCACAAGAGCATGATGAAAAAGTCAGGACTAAACAAAAAGCTTGGTACAAAGCTGGTGCTATTATTTTGATTATTTTTACTATTACAGCTACAGCTTATACTGTTTACCATTACATAGGACTAACTGTTCCCGCACAAAAAACTGCTTCTGTAGGGGTCTTTCCTAGTACACAGGTTATCCTGACATCGGAAACTGATATTCGTAATACCATAACGACACTATCTTCTGATACTTCTTTGGAATTAAACAAACCGGCTCTTGTACCATTGGTAAGCAACTTGGAAAGATTAACGCTTCTTACTAATGCAGAATTATTTTCTTTTTTTGAAGCCCGAGCATCTGAACCTTTTCTAACATCTTTTAATTTGTTTCGTCTAGGTGTTATGGATACTGGAAATGAAAATACTCCTTTTATACTTGCTTCAATGGTAGATACTGATATTGCCTCAAAAGAACTTCTTATAGCAGAGCCTGAGCTTCTAAAACTTTTATATAAACCACTAAACATAGATATTGGTACAATAGATGAGGAGGTTGGTAAAACATTTGTTGGTGAATATATGTATAACATACCAGTTCGGTCTTTGAGGATCGCAAGAGAAGGTTTTGAAAATGATTTAGTTTTCTTTTATGGAAGAGTCACCGACAATATAGTCATCTTCACAACCTCTCCTTTGGTGTTAAAAGAAGTTTACAACAGCATTATAAGACAACACCAATAGTCTGAACTTGTTCCCATTTTAAGGACTTGCTCTTTGGGGTAGGCGTGATACCATGGAGCCATGGATATCAAAAAGATCAAAGAAATACTACTAGAAGAGAAGGCTACTATAGAAGAAGAGTTGCAAGATATTGCTCGTTTCAATCCTGAAACAGAGCAATGGGAAGCTATGCCAAATACTGACATGATGGGTGAGGCTGATGACAATGACGCCGCTGATAGATTTGAAGACTTCGAAGAAAGAACTAGTATGTTACATACACTTCAAGCTCGCCTAACAGATATAAATATTGCTATGTCAAAAACAGACGGAAAAAACTTTGGTATTTGCGAAAATGGTAATGACCACCCTATAGAAGCAGACCGCCTAGAAGCAAACCCTGCCGCAAGAATGTGTAAATTGCACATGAATGGATAGGAAGTGAGTTAAAAGTTTTTAATCCGCCAGCTGGCGGAAGAAAGAAATTAAAAAAACCGTTTCACAATATGTGAAACGGTTTTGAATTTTACAGAGAATATATCCTTTTAAAGTGCTCATTTCCATTAGGAAATATTTCTCGGTAGTCCTGAAATAATTCTTCTCCTACCTTAATATTGCGGAGTGATCTCATGACCATATTTTCGTCTTGGGACACATTAGCGATACCAACGTCTGCGTGATTAAGAATTCGTATCGCATCAAATGCAACATGGTACTTCTGAGTTTTGAGGTTGAAGTATCCGTAATACATAACTTCTTTTTGCTCAGAACTGCTTAATCCCTCAAACTGTTGTTCGGTAATGTCGGTGTCCAAAAGAGGACTAGGGGTATAAACCAATTCACCTTTTTTGACCTCTTGATCACTAAACAGTCCAACGCCGTGAACGAGGGAGCTTTTGATTTTATACTTTATATGAATCATATTTCTACCTCCTTCCACACAATTTCTGTGGCTTTGAAGTATTTCTTCGTGAACTTTACTGCCTTTTCAAGAGAAAAAGGTTTGCACGTGTAAGCATCAACAGTAAAGAATGGCTTGCCGGTTTTTGTCCATTCTGGAATATACGAGTATGCATGGGCACCCGAGGTCGCCCAATGTATCCACCCTCCATACCCAACAAGGAAGTCTTTTACGACTGCAGGGTACGAAAAAGGTTGTTGTAGAATAGTCATACCAACCACCCGCGAAAGCTTTTGAAGATAATCTTTAATTTCTTCTTCAGAAATAACATGTTCTGTGTCGAGCTCAATAATGCAGCGCTGGCGCACTAAACGAGGAGCAAGATTTTTCCATTTCATTTTTTTAATTTTTAAGTGAGCAATGTGTTCGGCCGAATCACACTAAAAACTTAAAAGTCTTTGAAAGAACATTTTCACTATCAACCCACCAAACATTTGATGAGCTGAATAATGTGGGCGATTTTACAATCAAGCTCGCCCGTTTTCCTTATTCAAGAACTAACGCAAACAACTTGTCACTTATAAAGTTGGTAGACCCTCTATATTTATATGGAAAAAATCCATCCCATCCCATTTCTACCCAAGAGAATTCAATGAAGTTGTAGATAAATTTATCATTTATTTTCTGAACTGAAGTAACTATGCTTTTGTTAAACCATTCTCTGGGCAAATTCAGCAGGTTTTCGATTTCTGGTGTTTCCAGGTTCATAGAAGGTGAATATGGTACTAATTTCATATTTGTAAGTTTTTTGAATGAACTAATTTAATTTCTTATGTATTATGCAATATATTTAATATTAGTCAAAATATATAGCTATTTTAGGTATTTAGTAAATAAAAACTTTACTTTTAAGCTATTTTAAAGTATTCTGAGCTTATGGACCTCAATAAGCCTCAGACAATAGAAGAACTCGTTCTCAAAGAGCTCAGTAAGAAGGCTCTTACCGGAGAAACTCTTTTATCTGCCTGCCAAAATATAAAACCTGGTTTCACTAAACAAGCTCTATACCAACTACTGCGCAAACTCATGGACAGGGAAATAGTTGTTAAACACGGCAAGACATTTTCTCTTTCTCAAGTTTGGATACTCAAGATGAATGATTTCTTTTCTATAGTCCAGAAGCAATACAGTATAGACGAACGAGGCGGAAATGATTTTCTAGCACTGGGTGATGGAGATAAGATAAGTTATTCATTTAAAAGCCCTATTGAAGCAGATAGGTTTTGGGGACATGCTTTCAATATCTTGGTTGGAACACTAAGAGATGATCCTTTATATATTTATAATCCTCATGAATGGTTTTTCTTTGCCCGAAAAGAAAGTGAAGAATTTTTGTTCAAGGAATTAAAAAATAAAAACCAACAAGTTTGGCTCATATGTGGTAGCAATACTGAGCTAGATAAATATGTAGGCCGATACTTTGATGGCTCGGTATTACAGTACTACATGGATCAGTCAGAAATATTTGAAGCTAGAAATTATTATTTAAATATATTTGGTGACTATATTATCGAAGCCCGAATAGATGAAAAGGTAGCTGAGAAAGTAGACCGATTTTTTAATGAAAATAAAGTGGTTACAGAAAAAACTTCAGAACTACTAACAAAACTTTTAGATCAAGGAAAAACAAATCTAACTATCTCAAGAAACAAAAAGAAGGCGGAGAAACTCAAAAAACTTTTCACTCCTTATTTTTATAAAATTTAATTTGTTAAGATATTGTTATGAAAACATTTAGTCAAAGAGTTGTGGAGTTGGCGCTCATGATACCTAGTGGCAAGGTCAGCACTTATGGACATATAGCTCGGGCAGCAGGTGGTGGCGGACAAGCAGCTCGGAGCGTGACTGCAATACTTGCTAAGGCTTACAATAATGGAGAAAAGAAAATCCCTTTCCATCGCATAGTTTATGCTGGTGGAAAAGTTTGGTTAAACAATGAATACGAAGCCAAAAGATTGGCTCTATATAAAAAAGAAAAAATTATTATTGATGAAAAAGGTTTTATAAAAAACTTCCAAGATACTTTGTTTGAGTTTAAATAGTTTTTGACTATTTTTATTTTTCGTTACACGCTATACTTTATCCATCATGGCGTTCTCTAGAATACAGAGTGCACAACTAACAGGACTTGGCGCGTCGGGAGTCAGCGTCGAAGTAGATATTTCTCGTGGACTATATTTATTTCAAATTGTTGGACTGCCTGACAAAGCAGTAGAAGAATCTCGTGAGAGAGTTATCTCGGCACTGCGAAATAGTTTGGACATAAATCCAAAATCTCAAAATGAAAAAGTAATAGTTTCACTCTCCCCAGCAGAGCTCAAAAAAGAAGGAGCCTATTTTGATTTAGCTATCGCACTTGGATATTTATATTCAACCGGTATGGTTACAGGTAACACTGATGGAAAAATATTCTTGGGAGAACTGTCTCTCAATGGTGATGTTCAACCTATAAGAGGTCTCTTATCTATTGCTAGTTGGGCCAAGGAACAAGGTTACACAGAAATTTTTATACCAAAAGCAAATGAGGTCGAAGCATCTTTGATAGAAGGCGTGAATTTTTATTTAGTAACAACTCTGAGTGACTTGTTGTTACACATCAATGGAGGTGCACAACTTAAACAAAGTGAATTCACACCATTTGAACATAAAGACACTGTTACATATTTGGACTTCGGAGATGTTCGCGGACAAATGGCAGCCAAGAGAGCTCTTACTATCGCAGCAGCCGGTGGACACAATATAGTTTTGTATGGACCACCAGGGACAGGTAAGACTATGCTTGCCAAAGCGTTTCATGGAATATTACCAACACCACAGAACGATCACTTTTTGGAAGTGGCAACTATTTATTCAAGTGTTGGACTTATAGATGATGCCCTTGAAAATCCTGTACCACTTCGCTCTCCACATCACAGCGCTTCACATGTTGCGATCATTGGTGGTGGACAAGGAAGTATCCGACCAGGAGATATTACGCTCGCTCATCGCGGAGTTTTGTATATGGATGAATTTCCAGAATTTGATAGAAGAGTTTTAGAAGCACTTCGCGAACCACTTGAAGAAGGAGCTATTACCGTCGCTCGTGCAAAAGGTAGTGTCAGGTTTCCAGCAGATTTTATTTTGCTCGGAGCAATGAATCCTTGTCCTTGCGGATATAGAGGCAGTGGAATAAAAGCTTGTACATGTAGTGGATCCGAGATAGCAAGATATAGTAAAAAATTATCTGGACCAATAGTAGACCGAGTAGA
>JAGOQI010000011.1 GCA_017991515.1 Minisyncoccota bacterium
CCTACCGGTATCGCTCCCTTTCTTTTACTCATCTTTGTTTTGTCCGGCGCCAGAACAAGTGGTAAGTGTCCATAGTGTGGTATATCAAAGCCTAGTGCTTCGTGTATCAGTATTTGCCTTGGAGTGTTGGCAATATGCTCTTCAGCTCGTAAGACATGCGTCACACCTTCATCATGATCGTCTACTACCACGGCCAAATGGAAAAGTGGCTCATTGATATTCTTGGCAATAACAAAGTCTCCTAAGTCTGTAGTGTCTGTAGTAATAGGTCCACGGATAAGATCTACAAAAGTTACACTTTTGCCAGGATTGCGAAAACGAACAACTTCCTTGATAACACCACTGCCATCTTTGGCTTCTTCTTTTGAAATATAAGCTTTATCTTCTGAAATAAGTTTTTGAATTATTTCTTTGTGCCGTTCGACATTTTCGGACTGTATGTATTTTTCATCATAAGAGATACCAATCTTTTCAAAAACATTGAATATCTCCTCTGTATACTCTGCTTTTGAGCGTTCTTTGTCAGTGTCTTCTATACGAAGGATAAATTTGCCACCGTGGCGCTTGGCAAAAAGATAAGCAAAAAAAGCAGTTCTGTAGCTACCAGCATGCATATGCCCTGTTGGGCTTGGGGCGAAGCGAGTTACAACCTTTGTTTCCATCCACATACTTTAGCAAGAAAACCCTATTTTTTCTAGGGTTTTGATAAAATAAGGTTTTGGTATAAAGTAGATAAAAATAAACCATATTATGGAAATAAAATGGGAAAAATTAAAAAACAGGCAGTCGGCTAAATTGGTCTTCGAAAAAGATTTAGAGGATAGTAAAATACTTGATGGTATTAATACTGATGTTAGATTTGCAACCTTTGGTGGTATTCTTACTATTTCTGCCAGTAGTATAAAAAAAGATCTAAAGGAGATACTTATACTTAAGAAGAAAAAGTTTGATTGGTTACAAATAAAAATATCAGTAGAAAATGCTATAAAGTCAAAATTTCCTCAAACACAATTTGTCGGCACCCCCGAAAGATAATGCTCGTAGTTAATTCTATGAGCATTTTTTGACAAAAGGATAGAAAAGTATAGAGTTAAAGAAATTGTTTTAAATGGTAATTTCTAACACTGATATTCTTTCTTTCATTAAAATGATAAAGCTAATATGTATATTCCTAGGGGTTTGTTGTGCTATATGGCATGCGAGTACATACAAGGTATGTGAGAGACCATTAAATGTATATGACAAAAAAACTCTAAAGAAACCCTTGTATATAGGAGGAATAGCTGGGTTAATAGTTTTTGCTTGCATAAGTGTAAATGCCTATTTAATTGGCAAAACCTTTTGGGGATTTATTATCTCAATAGGAATATTTAAAATACTATTTATGCCATCAGTTTACGCCTTGGTATATTATTGGCCATCAAAAAGAAGGAAAGAATTAAAAAGAAGACAAAAATTTAGAAAAGCCTCAACTTAAATGAATTGAGGCTTTTTTTTATTTTTCGTGAGATAGTGCTATTTTGACTGCTTCTATAGCTATCTCTCTAGCAGCATCATCTTTGAAAAAGTCTTTTGCATGATGAGACATAGATTTATACTTTTCTGGATTTGAAACAATAGAATCTATTTCATTCATCAAGACAGATGGAGTAAGGTTAGCTTCTTCTATAACAACACAAGCACCAGTACGAGCATAGTGATAAGCATTTTTCCTCTGATGGTCTCCATGAGCTATAGGATAAGGTATCAAAATAGAAGGCTTGCCCCAAGCAGCTATTTCAAACAAAGACGATCCTGACCTACCGACAATAACAGTAGAAGCGCCACCAAACATTTTAGTCTGAACATCATTTAAAAATGGAAATGGTTTGTAACGAGTACGGTGAACATTGTCCCCGAGCATAACGCCAACATCACTTTTAACGCTTTCGAAATTTTTCTCACCTGTCTGGTGGATGATTTGATACTTTCCTATAAGGCTTGGTAAAACTCTGATTAAAGCTTCATTGATAGCTTGAGCTCCTTGGCTTCCAGCAAAAATTCCTACCACTGGTAAGTCTCTATTAAATTCGAAAAATTCTAATGCCCCCTCTTTGGCTGCCATGATTATAGACTTGCGAACTGGTTGGCCTGTTATTGATATTTTCTCTGCTTTAAAATAACTAGCAGCTTCCGGAAAAGATAACGCTACTTTTTTTGCAAATTTACCAGACCAAAGATTAACTCTCCCTGGAACAGTATCGGATTCATGGATAATAACTGGTATCCTCAAAACTCGCGCAGCACAAAGAACTGGGAAGCTCGCATAACCACCTTTACTAATAACTACATCAGGATAAATACGAAAAATAGTAAACAAAGCTTTGATAACACCAAAACCTGTTTTGAAAATATCGATAAAATTTTGAAAAGAAAAATATACACGAAGCTTCCCTGCTGTTATAGGAACAAAAGTGATGAATTGTGTTCTTAGAGCTTCAGTATCATAAGGAGTGTCAGAGGCATAATAGAGCTTGAAGTTTATTATTTTCTCTTCATCAGCTATACGATTTAGTTCTTCTGCCACAGCAATAAGAGGATAAACATGCCCACCTGTTCCTCCTCCTGTCAGTAATATCTTCATAATCTGCCTATTATACCCTATTTCTTTTCGTAACGAGAAACATTAAGAACCATACCGATTGCTGCCAAAGCGATCATAAGAGAAGTTCCTCCATGACTAACAAAAACCAATGGAACTCCAGTAAGCGGGAAAAGCCCAACAAGTGAAGCAATATTTAAGAAAGATTGGGCTGTCAAAAGCATTATCAATCCTACAACTAAATACCTAGAGAAAGTATCGGGTGCACGAAGAGCTATTTTAAATCCTCTAATAGCAAAAAAGACATATAGGATAAGTAAAATAGTTGTCCCTACAAAACCAAATTCTTCAGCGATAACTGCAAATATTGAGTCTCCTTGTGGCTCTGGTAAATAGTTGAACTTCTGAACACTTTGTCCCAATCCACGACCAGTGACACCTCCTGAACCAATAGCTATTAATGATTGCTGAAGTTGGTATGAAGCACCCCTTGGATCACTAGCTGGATTTATAAAAGTTTTTATTCTCTCCATAACATAAGGTCTAGTAAATGCTAAAACAACAATTGTACCTATACCCACTAAAATAATAGTGATAACCTTTTTCCAAGAAACACCTGAAGTAAAGAGCATTCCACAAGCAGCAACGATAATAAGTATCAAACTCTTTGTATCTGGTTGCCGAAGAAGAGCAAAAGCAACAACTGCCAACATAATAGCAAGTGGAATAATACGAAACTTTATATCTTCTTGACGCTTACGAGTCCAAGCAAGCCAAGCAGCAAAATAAATAACAAAAGCTATTTTCAAAAGTTCTGCTGGCTGAAAAGATACTGGACCCAAAGAAATCCAGCGCCTAGCTCCTCCGTGTTCAAGTCCAAATCCTGGAATAAAAACTGCAAGGGTCAAAATTAAAGCTCCTAAAAATATATAAAAAGAGTATTTACGCCAAAAAGTATAATTTACTCTCGCACAGAACCACAAAGCAATAAGTCCGCCAATAAATCCAAAAACTACTTGATTAAATAAAACACCATAAAACTTGGATTCACTTCGAGCTAAAATACCTAGCGATGCTGAAACAAAAAAAAGTAATCCTAAACCAGAAATAATAATTACTATCCAAAAAAAGTATTTATCAAATGGTTTTTGTTTTTTTAATATTTCTTTGAACTTTTCCATTTAATAAAGGCTAGCTAATAAGAGAGATTACTACACCTAAGACGGCACAAATAACTGAAACAACCCAATACCTCATCACTACTTTTTCGCGAGTCCAACCAAGTGCATGGAAGTGATGATGAAGTGGAGCTATTTTGAAAACTCTTCTTTTATTAAAATATTTATAACTAATTATTTGAATAATATTGGAAGCTGTTGTTGCTGCAAGCGGGAGAGCAATAAGAGGAAGCAGAAGAACTGTATCAGTTAGAAATGCAATAACAGTCAAAACAACCAAAAGCCCTAATATCCCCGTCTCACCCATATAAAACCTAGCCGGAGGAATATTGAACCATAAAAATGCCAATATCCCGCCTGAGATAACACCGGAGAATGCAGCTATATCTATCAAATTTTTCCCAAAAGCTATAGCTGCGTACGAAGCAAAAATAATAGCGAGTACTCCACCAGCGAGTCCGTCCATACCATCTATAACACTTCCAGAAAAAACTGCCAAAAGTACAGCAATAAAAAATGGTATAAATAAAAACCCTAAAGAAATAGTTCCTCCGAAAGGGACAGAAACAGAAGTCATACCGAGCTTGAAATAAAACCAAGCACCAATAAAAACACCGAGAGCAACAACGATACCTATCTTACGAAAACGATGACTTATCTTGTCCATGGCTCCACGGATTTGTGAAGCGTCATCTACAAGACCAATAGCAGCACCGAGAAGTAGTGAAGCAAGTGGTACCAAAGTTTGTCCGCGACTCAAAAAGTCCAACTTTGTAGAAAGGTCTGAAGGAAATGTTTTAGAAATTAAATACATTATTACAATAGAAGCTGTAACTGAAAGCCAAATAATAACTCCTCCAACTCTCGGGGTAGAAACTTCTGCCTCCGCATTCGAGATTGTTGCCATATGTTCATTTGTTATATCTGGGTCATCTACTCTTTTCTTTTTCTTCCAAAGCTTATGTTTATACATCAAAGCTGTTAAGCGAGGTGTAAGCAATATACCTATGGCGAAAGTTAGAGCTGTGGGTAAGAAAATTTTTACAACATTTAATATCATATTATTCTGGTTTTTCTTGATTTAATAATTTGGTTATTTTTTCGACAGTCTCAGTGTACTGTGGCAACTCCTCTACTTTTGACACACCAAAATGCTCAAGCATTTGGAGTGTTGGGTAGTAACCCACAGATCGCCCGCCACCACGAGCCTCTACTAACCCACGCATAGAAAGAGCTCGAAGTGAGTATGAAGCATTAACACCTCGGATAAACTCTATTTGAGCTTTTGAAACACCTCCATAATAAGCGACGACGGCTAATGTTTCAGCACTGGCTTTTGAGAGCTCTTTTGAAAGCTCTTCTTTGCGTATAGTTTCAAGGAGTGCGCTATGTTCTGGGCGAGTTACAAGAGAGACCTCATTTGCGTCTTGTACCAACATCATCGCATGACCTTCTAAAGATTTTTCTAATTCTAAAACTGCTTGTTTTATTTCTTCTATAGAAACTCCTAGTCTTGTAGATAAACTTTTAAAACTCTGGTTTTCAGCAGTAGCAAAAAGTAAACTTTCGATTTGTTGTGAAATATTATTCATAAGACTGTTCTACTTTATCTATATCCAAATTAGTTTGTTGTTCTTGTTTCTGTAAGCGAATATTTTCAAAATTGGACTCTTGTTCTGCCTCTACAAAGCCACGACGAACTAGTTCTAGCATACCAAGAAATGAGACTATCACATAGACTTTTTTTTCTTTTTCTCCGCCTTCTGGAGCATGAACAACTATATCGTTGAAATTTACTGACAAAGCCCTCTGTATGCGGTCGTGGAGTGTATCGAGCACTTCTCGTATAGAAATAGTTTTGAAAACTCTAGCTTCTGGCGCTTTTGGTTTCGGTGGTGGTACGCGAACTATTACTCCTTCTATGAGAGAAGTCAAAGTTTCGACTTTCAAAGATGGGTCCGGTGCAAAAACTACAGCACTATTTCTAGGCACGCCTTCAAAAGAAATTTTCTTGCCGTACTTTGCAGTCAGCCATTTAGATACTTCAGAGATAATAGCAAAAAGTGCTACTCGTCTTTCAAGCTCTGTAATAGATTCACTTTCTTCAGAACTAAGTTCGAGGTTTGGTAGAAGCGATCGAGCTTTAATAAGCAGTAATGTGGCAGCAACAGATAAAAAAGCTGAAACATGTTCTGGTTGCATACCCTTTTCTTGGATATAAGAAATAAAATCATCAGTAACAATAGCTAGTGATATATCATTTACAAAAATTTTGCGCTTTTCTATAAGCTCAAGCAAAACCTCTATAGGCCCTTCAAAGGATTCTTGTTTAATATGAAATTGCTCTGTTTCAGTAGTCATAAAAATTGTTTACATTATAGCCCATAAAAAGAATCCGGGCATTTCCTCTATAGAGAAAATGCCCGTAAGGCGAAGTTGCTTTTTAAGACTTATTTTTAATACTATCTTTTATCTTTTGAGCAAGGATTTGACTATAACTCTTACTCTCGCCTTCAATAATTTGGTCTTTACCTACACTGGTATGTCCAATATTTTCTGCAAAAAATTCTTTTGCAACCTCTACTGCTAACTCCGCATCTGCTTCTGAGTATCCATGCATAACTACTTGATCATTAAGCCTTGTTCCTTGCTCTGTAAGATCCTGAAAAATTTTTACCCCACCGTTATACCCTCTTTTTTGCAAAACTTCCATAAAAGAAATAAATTGCTCTGGAGAAAAGTTATTTAAATCATTAAGAGAAAAATAGGACTTAAATGTATCTGATTCATTTTGGTTTACACCATCGTTAACAGAGAAGAAAAGCCAGCTATTTGAGTCTTTTGTACCGGACAAAACTCGCACCCCTTCTTTTAAATATCGGTCCTTTTGATCCTTTTTAGCAAGCTCCATTATTCCATGTGAAAAAGAAGCAAAAGCTTTTTCTTTATCTGGGTCAACAGAAGAACGTAACTCTCGACTTTTTAGTATAATAGCTTCTACAGATAATTCATTTCTTTGCCATGGCTGCACTCGTAATTGGTCGTCATCAATAGTTAGGTAGTTTTCTATAGCAAAATCTGCATATTCTTCTCGTGATAATTTTGAAAGATCTTTTCCTTGTTTTTGGGCAATAGCTGCAAGTTCATAACTCGCTGACCACCCGGAAAGTTTTTTTCTTTTTTCTATCTCTTCTTTTGATAAAAAGCCTTCTCCTTTAATCTCGCTTGTTAATTTCTTTATCAACTCTTCATCCTTTTGTTTCCTTTCGGCAACCTTCTCTTCTGAAATCACCTGGGTCAAAGTATTTTCTTGTAGTACCTCTCCTTCGTTGTTTTCAATATCAAGCTCTTTTTCTTTTCTTTTATTATATTCTGCTACCTTAGTCTCGACGGCTGACCTAAAAGCATCGGCACCTTGTAAAACAAAGTCGGGGTCTTCTCCGTTTAATATACGCAGTGCGTATTCATCTACTTTTTGTGTTACTCCTGGAAAATCCTCTGACATAGCTTTATTTCTTATCTATTTTCTTCAAAACTATATGAAGTTCATCTAGTTGTCTCTCTGACACAGAACTTGGGGCTTGCATCATCGGGTCTCTTCCTTCTCCAGTTTTTGGAAAGGCGATAACTTCACGAATATTTGGTTCATTTAGGAGTAACATAAGAAATCTATCGAGCCCCCAAGCTATCCCTCCGTGAGGCGGTGTTCCTGTTTTAAAAGCGTGGAGCATGTGACCAAAATTATTTTCTATATCTTCACTTTTATGTCCTAAGATTTCAAAAACTTTTGTTAGTGCTTCATATGTATGGTTTCGGATTGATCCACCACCTATTTCATAACCGTTGAGACAAATATCGTATTGAGAAGTCAAAATAGAAGCCAAATCTTTTTTCTCCATAAGACTATCCATATGCTCATCTATTGGTCTAGAAAAAGGATTGTGAGTAAATGTCCATTCACCTTCGGCCTGAGGATTGTCACTCTTGTCTGTTCTTTCAAAAAATGGAAAATCTACTATCCAACAAAATGCCAAAAGGTTCGGGTCTTCTTTGTCCTCTCTGATATCTGGCCGATCATTGCCATATTTTTCCATTGCGTCTTTATGTGAGATGCGAGGGAAAGGAATCTCTTGGATCTTTTTCTCTGGGAAAAGCTTTGTGACAATATCTATCAAAAGAGCTTCATTTGTAGCCATGACATCTTCCTTTTCTACAAAAGACATTTCCATATCAAGTTGGGTAAATTCTGGCTGTCTATCTCCACGAGTGTCCTCATCTCGCATACATTTAGCTATTTGAAAATATCTCTCTACACCACCTGCCATAAGAAGTTGTTTGTATTGTTGTGGTGATTGAGGAAGAGCATAAAAGTTCCCTGGATAAAGTCTAGATGGTACGACATAGTCTCGAGCTCCCTCTGGAGTACTTTTGGTAAGTATCGGAGTTTCTACTTCGATAAATTTTTGATCATGTAAAAAGTTTCGAATGTGTTTTATCACCGCATCACGAGCACGGATATTTCTTTGCATTCTAGAACTTCGTAAATCAAGGTATCTATTTGCCAAACGAACTTCTTCATTAACATCTTTTGTGTCTACATTGATTTCAAATGGAAGTGGCTCGGCGTTGTTAAGTATTTTGATATCTGTAACTTCAAGCTCTATATCACCGTTAACTTTGTCAGCGACTACATTTCTCTCTGGGCGCTTGTTCACAATGCCTTCTACTTGCAACACACTCTCTGGTCGGCAAGTCTTGGCTATCTCAATAACTTCAGCACGGTTTGGCAGAACCACACCTTGGATAGTCCCTGTCATATCTCGGAAATCAAAAAAGACCATCTTGCCCTGATCACGACGCACATCCACCCAGCCTTTTATAAGCACACTCTCGCCTGCTTTTGCTCCCAAATCTCCAATATAGGTTCTATCCATAGTTCCCTTATTCTACTCTAAAACTATTCATCTCGCCACCAGCTGACGTATAAAAAAAGCCCCGATATACTTCGGGGCTTTACACTATATGACTTATTACTTTTTTTCTTCTTTATTTTTTAAGCTTTCCCAAAACTCACGAAGCGACCCGTGTTGTTTATAGTTTTCAAAAATAAAATCAATCACTGTTGAAAAATTATTTTTCAACAGATCTGTTTGCTTCTGTAAAGCATCAACAACAATGGTCTTTTTTTCTCCATCCGTTATCTCCTTATTTTGCAGTAAAAAAGGAAACATCTTACTGTTCAACAATTGCTTAGCTGCATCTTTCTTTACTGATTCTTTAGTAACGTCATAACCAAGATAGTTAAATGATGCAAAGACCAACCTAAAGGCTGCGTCATCAAAGATGGCCTGTAGCACATCTTTGTGTGGATTTGTTTGTGACATAAAAATTGATTTTAAAGAACAAAGTATCACTTTCTAGAATTGGACACTTCAATATGGTTATATCTAGAATAGATATATTATAGCATATTTTATAAAAAAAGCAAGTATAAGAAAACCCCAAAATAATTCGGGGTTAAAAAAAATACTCTCTTACAGGAAATCCTTTAATTATGTTCATCCATATTATTTCCAAATCTTTTTATAAATTTTCTCAGCTGTATCTATTTTTTCTTTATTTGAAACATTGCTTGCTAATACTTTTAATAGCTCGTAATATTCTGGATCTTCTTTTTGGATTCTAGGTAGAGATAAATAAACTTGAGGCATATAAGTATGGTGAAGAAAGTGGAACCAATATTGAATACATCTCAAATATAACTCCCCTAATTTCCTAAAGAAAGCTTCATTTTCATTTTGATAATCCGTCATACCATCTACCTGCGAACGAAACCATGCCTTGTGCCCTGAAATATCTGAAGGTTTCCATATAATTGGCTTATTATAATATTCAGTGACTTCTTTAATAATATCTAAAGTTATATTTTGTGGATCAAAAAGAACTTTTACATTACCTTCTCTGAACGCAATCCATCTATCAGCTATATTGTGAGTATTAAAAGGAAGTTTAAGTACTCTAATCTCAACATTAGCGCCTTCAATTATTTCTCTTTCTACTTCTGTATCTTTTTCTACAAGAATAGCAAAATCCCAGTCACTATGTTCTCGTGCATAATTATTCGACCTAGAACCATGTATTAAAATAGCTACAGGGTCATACTTTTCTTTTATATATTGTGTTAATTTTTCTTCCATTTTATTCACTCTCTAAATATCTACTAGCTTGCATGTTATACAGCTCCGCATATCTCCCATTCTTAACCATGAGTTCTTTATGGCTACCGAGCTCTTTAAGTTCTCCGTGCTCAATAACGGCAATCTGGTCTGCATTTTTAACAGTACTAAATCTATGAGAAATAAGAACCACAGTTCTACCTTCCATATTTTTCTCTAATACTTCAAATATTTTTTCTTCAGCAACGGCATCAATTGCACTAGTTGGTTCATCGAGTACAGAAATTAATGCATCTCTGTAAAGAATACGAGCTACTGCCATTCGTTGATACTGCCCTTTTGAAAGCTCTACTCCATCCTGAAAACCTTTCCATAATAATTGATCATATTTTTTAGGTAATTCATCAACAAAATCTGTCACACCAGACATCTCGGCCACCTGTAATACTTTTTCATCATCAATGGGTTCATCTGGTTTTGAAATTGCAATTGCTTCTCTAACAGTCATTCTATAATTATTAAAATCTTGGAAAAGAATCCCTAAAAAACTATGCCAATAATCTATTGATATTTTTTTAAGATTAATACCATTAATTAGTATTTCACCTTCTTCTGGATCATAAATACGACATAAAAGTTTTATCAAAGTAGTCTTACCTGCACCATTAAGACCAACCATAGCAAACTTCTCTCCTGGATTGAGTGTAAAAGAAATTCCCTTAAGTACTTTTTTATTGGTTCCTTGATAACCAAAACTAACATTTTTAAATTCTATAGTTGGAGATGTCTTCCAATCCGGAACTAATGCATTTGGGTCGTTAATGATCTTGGCTTTAATATCAAAAATATCAAACCATGTTTTAGCAAACCGAGCTTGTTCAAGCATTCGAGCTTGGGTAACAAAAAAGTTTTGTGTTGAACTAAGAAATGATCTATAAGATGTAAAAGCTAGAAATAAAGAACCTACTAGCATTGCACCAGAAATTGTAGCTTGTGCGACAATTGCTATTGCTGTCAATAAACATATTATTTGAAAAATATCAGCTAATATATGTGCTAATGATTGTTTGCGTGATATTGATATTAAATTACTATCATAACTATCAGTGATATCAATAATTTGTTTTTTAAATACCTTTTTTAGTTTGTATAAAAGAACCTCAATAATCTTTTGTTGATCCCTAAAGTGACTCATTCTATCACCCTCAATACGAGACTCATCAGTTGCTGTATATGTTAGTAAAAAAATCTTACTACCGTATGCTCTTTCAATAAAGTAATAAGGTAATACGCCTATAATTGCTAAAAAGGTAAGGCTTGGGTTTATGTTATATAAAATAACAGCTGAAGCAATAACTCCTGTGATTTGTCTAACAATATTTGTTATATAGTATCGAACATTATTAATACTTCCTGTCCCCCACTTATACGCACGGTCACGCTTTTTTTGGAATTCCTCACTTTCAATAGTTGCAATATCAAAAGCTGCGTATTTATCAATAAGATGAAGATTTATTTTAGTGCCTATTCGTGTTGAAATAGCTGTTTGTATATAGTTATTAATATTCTCTAAGAGATCTGGTAACAGAAAAGATAAACTAAGAAAAATTGATTGACGAATAAGGTCTTGAGTAATCCCAATACCAAGCTCTTTCATTTTTATAATTTCATTAATAATTCCTGAAAATGAAACCAACTGTAAAGACATCAATATTGCAATACAAACATGTAAAAACAAATTAAAAATAAATCTTTTAGGTTCGTTTTTCCATGTAAAAACAACTACGCGCCATGCGACTTTTATAATCTCTCTTGTCGAATATTTTTCTGATTTTTCTTCCATTTTTACTGTGTCAAACCTACCGCTTCATAAACTGCTTGGAGTTTTTTCATTGCAACATCGTTGGCATGTACTGCGCCATGGAGGAGGATTTCTTCTACTAGCTTCGGGTCATCTTCATATTTTTTCCTTCTCTCTCTCATAGGAGTTACAAAATCAATGATTGTCTGGATCAACATTTTCTTGGCATCTCCATATCCTAGTCCTTTTGTATATTGCTTCTTTAAATCTTTTGAATCATTAAAAAGTTTGTGTATTTGATAGAGCACTATATCATCTGGATTTTTCTCTTCATCTTTACCTTTCGAATCTGTAGTGATACTCATCACGGCTTTTGTTATTTCTTCGTCGGTGGCAAAAAGTGGGATGGTGTTGTTATAGCTCTTGGACATTTTTTGACCATCTGTTCCAGGCACTACTGCTGTGTCTTCTTGAATAAGCTCTTTTGGTAATTTGAAAAGTTCTTCATATTGATTGTTAAACTTGCCTGCTATATCGCGAGCGTATTCTATATGCTGTTTTTGGTCTTTGCCTACTGGTACAACATCTGCATCATATAAAAGTATGTCAGAGGCCATAAGTACAGGATAAGTAAAAGTTCCCGCATTCGCTTCTTTGCTTTTATTTTCTGCATCTTTATATGCATGCGCTCTTTCCAAATATGGAACAGTAACAAGACAATCAAAAATCCAAGCCAAACTTGTATGAGCTGTTACATCTGACTGTTTAAATAGTGTTACTTTTTTTGGATCTAGTCCTGCACCTAGATAGTCCAAAATAATATTTCTTGTATCAGATAACATACTTTCTTTACTCGGAGTAGCAGTGATGGCATGAAGGTTCGCGACAAAGATAAATGTTTCGTATTTGTCTTGTAAATCTACAAATTGTTTCAGTGCTCCAAAATAGTTCCCTATGTGCAAACGACCAGTTGGTTTTATTCCTGAAATAAGTCTCTTTTTAGGGGATATCATGTGTATATAGTATCAAAAATCGTGGATTTAGAACAGTTGATCTAAGTGTTACAATGAATCCATGGCTAAACAAACAGACTTGTCGACTCTTCGAATCCCTCCACACTCTCTTGAGAGCGAACAAGCTGTTCTGGGGGCTCTTATGCTTCGACCCTCAGCACTTCACGAAATAAGTGATCTTATATCCCCTGAGATGTTCTACGCTCGCAAACATGCGACTATTTATCAAGTAATGCTTGATCTGTCTTCAAAGAGCGAACCTATTGATGTTCTATCTGTTGCTTCAAAACTGAAAGAGAAAAAACAGATAAATGAAGTTGGGGGAAACAGTTACTTGAACGAGGTTATGGGTAATGTTCCTTCGACTGTAAACATTCGTCACTATGCTGATATTGTTTACAAAAAACATATTCTTCGCTCTCTTATCGATGCTTCAGAAAATATTGCGACTCAAGCTTATGCCGAAAACG
>JAGOQI010000012.1 GCA_017991515.1 Minisyncoccota bacterium
CTTGCTTGATTCCGTAAAAGAAATAGATATACTATCACTTTGTATTGCCTGAAAAACATCTATAAAGTACTTTAAATTGAAAGAAACTTCTATTCCTTGACCACTCACTACAGAATCTATTGAAGAGAGAGACGATCCTACATCTATATTTTTAGAATCAATAGTAATCATCTTATTTTCTTTATTCACAGAAAATGTGACTTGAAAAAACTTATCAGCAAATATTGTTGATAGTTTTAATGTTGATAGTAATTCTTGCTTTATTAAAACTACTTTTGTCTTCTCTTCTTTAGGTATTATTAATTTATAATCCGGGAAACCACCATCTATAAGCCTAGAGGTAAAATATATACCACCACCAGATATTGATATTTGATTTTTATTAAAAGAAACTTTAATACTCTCACCTACTTCATCTAATACTCTTAATATATCACTAATACTTTTATAGGGTATTAATATTTTATTTATATCTATAATATTTTTTATTTTAAATTTCTTTTCTGCAAGCCTAAATGAATCAGTCGCTACAAAAAATAAATTTCCTTGATCTGTATATAAAAAAATACTTGAAATTTCTGGTTTTATATCTGTATTGGCACAAGAAAAATAAACACTTTTAATACCTTCTTGTAAAAGATTACTTTTAATTTCAAAAGAATCTCCTTCAACAATAGGTAGTGTTGGGAAATCTTCTTTTGGTAAACACTTTATTATTGTTTTATTATTATCTGTTTTAATAATTAAATTTTCATTATCTAAATCTAAAGAAATATCTTTCTTGCTTAAAAGATTATTTATTACATTTGATATAACATCTCCTTTAACTAAAATACTTCCTTCTTTTTCTATTTCTGCTGGTATTTCTATTTCAACACCAACAGCTAAATTTGTTGATCTTATTTTAAGGCTTTTCCCTGATGCTGATAGAAGAAGAGCTTGAAGACTTGGTAATGTTAAATTTTTACCAGTCATCTTCTCTGCTAAAATTACAGACTTCTTTAATTTTTCTATTGAGCAAGTTAATTTCATATTTTTTATTTTAAATTATTAAAACTATAAATAGGTGTTAATTCTGTGGAAAGGTGTAAATAGTCTTTTACAATAACGGTTTTAATTATTTTATTATTGTTAATTATTTTATTAAAAACAAAACAATAAAAATGATTTAATTTATAATATATTCTTTTGTAACATTTTATACACATATAATTAACAACTATTTAAACAAAATTCTTATATCATCTAACTCTTTCATAAGAGAAGGATTGGTTTTTAATTCTTTTTTAATTTTCTCATAAGAGTGAATAACTGTAGTATGATCTTTTCCACCTAATTTTAAACCTATTGATGGATAAGACTCATTAAAATCCTCTCTTAATATAAACATTATAATTTGTCTTGTTTTTACAACCTCTTTTCTGCGTGTTTTTTCATAAACTATCTTTTCATCAAGGTTGTAATAGTCTGATATTTGTTTTACAACTTGATCAAAAGATATATTTTTCTTAGGTTTTATACTATTTTTTACTAACTGGCGTACCTCATTTAAAGAAATAGGTTTTTGTTTCATTTCAGTATGTATAGAGATAGTATTTAAAACACCTTCAATTTCCCGGATACTACCAGTTATAGAAGTGGCTAAAAATGACAAAACATCAGAATCTAATTTTATAGAAAAAGAAGATGTTTTTTCTTGTATTATAGCCATACGACTTTCCATATCTGGTTCTTGAATATCTATAGTCATACCAGCATTAAATCTTGTTTTTAAGCGA
Organism: Minisyncoccota bacterium; assembly: GCA_017991515.1. GTDB lineage: Bacteria > Patescibacteriota > Minisyncoccia > Phycocordibacterales > UBA9973 > UBA4124. The sequence continues at coordinate 1,779 of JAGOQI010000012.1, forward strand.
TCTTCTAATCCTAAAATATGATTAGGGTGTTTATCAGAAGAAAAGATAATACTTTTTTGTTGTTCATATAAGGCATTAAATAAATGAAATAACTCACTTTGAGTACCATCTTTTCCAGAAATAAACTGAATATCGTCTATTATTAAAACATCAAATTTTCTATATTTTTCGCGAAAAACAACCCCTCTACTGTTTTGAACAGCAGAAACATATTCATTCATAAACCTTTCAAATGTTATATAGATAACTTTTTTATCAGGATAAAGAACTTTTATTTCATTTCCTATGGCTTGTATAAGGTGTGTTTTTCCTAGGCCACTTGAGCCATAAATAAACAGAGGATTATAAGACTGCCCTGGCTTTTTTACTACCGCCTGAGAAGCGGCATAAGCAAGCTCGTTAAAAGACCCAACTATAAAACTATCGAATGTATACCTAGGATTTAAATTATCGTCCCTATTTACATATAAGTCTTGCATAGGGAGCTCTATTTTTTTATCTTCAACAAAAGAAGACTTCCTTTGTTCAGGAGAAGAAAAACGACTAATAGAAAACTCAACACCTTTTATATGTCCAGCTGTTGAAACAAGGTTTTTGAGTATAAGCTTTTGGTATTTTGTAACCATCCACTCTCTTATAAAATCATTAGGAACAGCAATAAAAACAATACCATCCTCTTCTTTTAACAAAGAGGTGTTTTTAAACCAGGTGTTGAAGTGACCAACAGAGATCTCCTTTTTTATTTCTTCTAGGCATGTATCCCAAAGCTCTGTTGTTTCCATGTTCATAAGTATCTTAATAATACGACGCTAAACCAATAAAAAGAAAATGTTAATATCTTGTGGATAGTGTTGATTATAGCAGTAAAAACAAGGCTTGATTAAATGCTTCTTATTGTGTATAGTGTTGCTACTATATGTCACAAACATACCAGCCTAAAAAGAGAAAAAGAGCAAAAACACACGGGTTTCTAGTCCGAAGTGCTTCTGCTGCGGGTCGAAAAGTGATCCTATCAAGGCGCCGAAAGGGCCGATCTAAAGTAACTGTTTAGGTATGTTGCCGTCACAAAAACGGCTTTCTCGCTCCGATTTTAAAGAGTTTGTAGATTCTGCTAACCCTAGTGTTGTTTTTAATAACTTAGGGACATTAAAATATAAAAAGTCAATCTCAAATAAGGCTTCTATTGTTATTTCTTCTAAAAATGAAAAATTAGCTGTAAAGAGAAATAAACTAAGGAGAAGAATATATGTTCTATTTCAAGTATTCTTCAAAAATACAACTGAACCGGGTCAATATATCTTATACACATCAAAAAAGACTTCAAACCTTAGTTTTGATGAAATAAAAGGACTTTTTTATGACCTTATTAAAAAAACTACCAAATAAACTGGCTATAGTGTTAATCTTTATATATCAAAAAACACTTTCCCCTTCTTTAGGTGTTTTTCGGTTTATTCCTTTTTATCCTAAACCAAGCTGTATTTTTTACCCTACTTGTTCACAGTATGCGATAGAGTGTTTTAAAAAATATAATTTCTTTCTAGCCACAAAAAAAACAATTAATAGAATTAGTCGTTGCCACCCAGGAAATGAACCTAAAATTGATCTTTCATAAAAACTAAACATATCTGTTATAATCACTACCATGAATACTATTTGGAATACATTTTTATACGAACCTATCTATAACTCTCTTATTTTCATTGCCCAGCATATAACACTAAAAGATGTGGGACTAGCAGTTGTTATTTTAACTATATTAATCAGGCTTATACTTTTACCTATAAGTAAAAAAGGTGTTATAAGTCAGTATAAAATGCGTCTTTTGCAACCAAAACTTGATGCTATAAAAACCAAGGGTTTATCTAAAGAAGAAGAAGCGAAAGAGCAATTTGCTCTTTATAAGACAGAAAAAATAAACCCTTTTTCTGGTTGTCTTTATCTTCTTATTCAACTCCCTATTTTGTTTGCTTTATATTTTGCCTTTATAAGAGGTATTGATCAACCAACACATTTATATAGCTTTTTGAGCACGGACGGTCTTAAACACATGTTTTTAGGTTTTATAGACATTACTAAGCCATACCTTCCACTTGCTGTTTTGGCCGGTATTACCCAAGGTATACAAGCATTTTTGATGCCGAAACCACCAGCAACCACAGGTACAGGTTTTCAAGCCCAGTTTACAAAAACACTATCCATGCAAACTAAATTCATCTTACCTATTATAATTATCTTTATTTCAGCAAAATTAGCATCTGCTGTTGCTCTTTATTGGGTTATCACAAATATATTCTCAATATTCCAAGAGCTCTATTTTAGAAAAACCTTAAAACTCTCTACAAACTAAACTGCCACAAAATACCAGTTCTTTTGTTTATAAAAAATAGTAGATTTCTATTTTCATCAACAGACAGGTTTGTCATATCGAAAGAGCCTTGATCTCCTGTATATAAGACATCAAAGATATTGTTTGCTGTATAAATACGGTATATTTGGTCTGAAAAAGAAATTAACCCCGCATACCAAACATCAGGATAAATACCTTGCTCTACAGAGCTACTACCAGCACAAATAAGATCATCATTTTGAAGCCAAGTACACTTCTCTGGAAGTATTGATAGGTTTGTATTTTTTATACTACCTGTTTTTATATTCATTATTTTAGTTTGGAAGCTGGTACCAAGTGTTTCTGAGTACAGTATAAAGTTCCCACTCGGACTAACACTAGTAGTTAAACCTTTAACATTACCTATTATTCTACGGAGTCTTCTATCCCCTTCTATTTTGTAAAGAAAACCATCTACTGTCCCTGTTGCCTTGCTTTGCATATAAACATCTTTTGTTGGCCAAGATAGCAACCATTCTTTTAGTGGTGATATGGTCAACTCTTTTTTATTTTTATCAAAACTAGAGCTAGTGGTGACCACTCCCTGAGTTTGTATTTCTGTGAGTCGAACCAACTCTTTTGTATCAGGAGAAATAGCAAGACTTTTTATATTATCAGGCAAAAACACTCCTTCTTTTTGTGTTCTTGATCCGTCGGTATTTTCTGGTGGTATAGGTACAGAGTAAGCCCCTATTGTCTGACCATCTTCTTTTAAAAATCTCAATATGGCAGTATCAGCATTGTCTGCAAACTGAGCCTCATATATAGAAGGAATGAAAATATTACTTATCTGTAAAGGGTTTCCATCGTCCTTAATTTCATAAACAAAGCCACTTTGTCTGGCAACATATCTTATAAAATTATTAGTCACTGTCTCTACTGTTGGTTTTCCTTTAGGGTCTATTGGCGGGATTGTTATTTTTGAAGTCTTTGAGAAAACAGTAAAACCAGCAATTGGTCTCGTTGTTAGTTGTTTGAAAGGAGAAGAACTAGAAACAACATTATCTTGATTTGTTATATCAGATACTTGGTTATCAGAATCAGTGTTTATATCACCATTGCCACCTAAAGGGAAAAAAGATTTGAAAATACCACCAGAATCCTCTGTGGTTGAGCTTGTTTTACGAAATTCAAAATACCAAACAGCCCCAGCTGTTATTCCGAGAATTATTAATATGATTAGAATACGCCGCATGTTTATATTGTACTATAAATTAATGACTATTTTAGATAAGGAATTACTGCGTCTAATGTGTTCCTCCCTTCGTTATATGTTCTATTACTTGCCTGCTCCCCATGGACATAAATATCATTGTTTTTGTTTATAGAAGGATACCTTTCTAATAAGTAGTTTATGAGAGAGGCAGTAGAAGACACTTGAGAGTTTGTTGGATTCTCCCAAACCGCTTTTGATGTATGTGATGTACATTCTTTTACACAAGCCATAACAATTTCGATACTTATTGAAGTTGTGTTTGTAGATCCTGTTTTTTGGCATTTTCCACAATGATTAGATCTTCTATTTATTCTAACTGTTTGAGATATTGCTCCATCTTTATCAACAATAAAATGGGCAGAGCTTGGCGCTATGTCAACAGACTTACCTTTTATTAGTATAGATTTTATACCTTTTTTCCAGAGAATGTTATTTGTTATCCATCCTTTTAGGACGCTGTCAGAATTGTTTGTACCAGCTGTACCATGGATAGTAATTCCTTTCGGAGTAATTATCCCGCCCTCTATTACTGAGCATATTTTATTTTTTATATTAGGTTTATCTAAAACACCCTCCCCTACTACACTACCGAGTTTTTGCGGGCACTCTGGATCAACAACACCGTAGTTTGTTGAAATAGATTTGTAGTCTTCGTTACTATAATTATAATCTTCTACTTCATCTACACTAAACTCAGCCACCCCCACCTTCACATCATTATTCACCAATCTCGGATTAATAGTATTAAGTATCAAATATGCTGACAAAGCCACCACAAGACCTATTAAGGCTTCAACAAATCCACTCTTAAGTCTAGCCTTAACAAAAGGTATATCACTTGTCATATAACCATAACCACTTATGATAATCTTCACTACTAACACTACAGCTGCAGCTCCTATAGCTAAACTAAGCAAAAAGTTCAAAAAAGCATTAATATCACAAATAACTCCTGGATTCTTATACTGTTCAGACTGACACAAAGCTGGATCAAGCAATGCTGTCATACCAGGAATAGGTGCTAACAGTCTATAACTATTCTTATCAAAGAAATTGTCTCGAGCTTCTCCTGTTTCGGGGATGATGTAGCCCTTTCCTGTATCTACTGTATAGGTATGTTCACTGTGAGCACCATTATTGCTGTCAAAAGAAACCTTTAGATTATAAAAAGTATTTTGGTTAAAACTTGTACTCTTTATTGAAAAGTCATATCCGCCATTATTGTTAGGCTTCGCGGGGTTTAGTTGTAATATTAAATCTTTTGTTTTTTTATCATAAAAACTAGCTGATACACTAATTGAAGACAATGGCACAGGGTCAATATCTCTGTGTTTTTCTTTGTTTATATTTCCTGAGAGTGTAAAAATACCAGTATCTATTTTTTTAAATTTTGCTTCATCAAAAAATATCTCCCCAACACTTCCTGTTTTTACTATTACTTCATTTGTTAAAAACTTTTTGGTCTGCCCTGATATTTCTATTATTCTTATATAGTATGTCGTACTTCCTTTTAATTGGACTGTCCACAGTGTTTTCCCTGTTGGGTTTATAGTTTTTTGGTCTAATCCACCATCAATAGTTGGTATATATGGAATATTTGTCGTCGTAGGTATTGTTGTTATTGAGCTCTCGCTTACTATGGGTTGTACTGTTTTTGTAATATAAGGAGGGCTGTTTAAGGTTACACTTATTGTTGAGTTGTTAGTGGTAGCTTCTAGAGAATAGCCTGTTTGGTTTTGAGCGTTTGTATAAAAAAAAGACAACAAAAATGAAGCTGTAAATATTCCAAGAAGGAGTTTTTTCATTAGCTATATTTTATCATAACAAAACCTTTTACTTACTAGTTTTTTATTCCTTTACACTGATCATAAGTTCTTTTTCTAACATCTCCACCAATAGAACTATTAGAGCAGGACCCTTTATTCCACGAATAAAGGGTTGTATATGGGTTTTTACACTGGTCAGACTTTTTCTTTAATAAAGAAGCTCCAAGCCTTAAACTAGTTTCTCCATCCAATAATTCTGTTGGAGTGTAACCCTTACTTGTTTTTGGATTTTTAGGCCAAACACTATCTAGTTCAGGGACCGTATCTTTTAGTGAATAAGAGACACTAGACTCATATCCTGATTTGAAGTAGGGTTCTGGAAAATATGTTATACCTAGCAGACCAAATCCAGCACTAAACCTCCAGTCAATTTTTCCTTTTGGGGTGTCATTTTTAAAACTCTTATCTTTTATTTTTGAAGAATCTCCTTTTGTAAATGTTGCGCCGCTGTATTTTATTCCCGAGTTTATGAAAGCTCTTCTAGAAGGTATATCCAATGCAAAATCCGCATCACTACCAAAAGCAGAAACTTTCCAGTTAGATTCCGAGGTCACAGTAGCAATGAGAAGGCATTCATCAATACCAAACTCTTTTGCTATTGATTGCGCCATTGCCACATATTGAGATTTAGGAAGAATTTGTTTCCCTGTTATTTGTTGATATGTTGAACTATCCAGTTCCGGATATTCTTTAACACTAAACTCAGCCACCCCCACCTTCACATCATTATTCACCAATCTCGGATTAATAGTATTAAGTATCAAATATGCTGACAAAGCCACCACAAGACCTATTAAGGCTTCAACAAATCCACTCTTAAGTCTAGCCTTAACAAAAGGTATATCACTTGTCATATAACCATAACCACTTATGATAATCTTCACTACTAACACTACAGCTGCAGCTCCTATAGCTAAACTAAGCAAAAAGTTCAAAAAAGCATTAATATCACAAATAACTCCTGGATTCTTATACTGTTCAGACTGACACAAAGCTGGATCAAGCAATGCTGTCATACCAGGAATAGGTGCTAACAGTCTATAACTATTCTTATCAAAGAAATTGTCTCGAGCTTCTCCTGTTTCGGGGATGATGCCCTTATCTGTGCTAAATTTGTATACCTTTGAAATATTTGTTCCGTCAGTACTCTTTAGGGATATTTGAGCATCATAGAAAGTATTAGTGTTCAATATATTTTGCCGTATTAAAAAAGTAAAACTACCATCTCCTCCAGATAGTTTTATAGGGGTTAACAATAGTAACTCTTCTTTTGTTCCTGTTTTTAATATTTTTGCTTCAACTGTAATTTCTTTAAGAGGTATAGGATCAGTATCTTTATGTTTATCCACTAAGACTGAACCAATTAATGCTTTAAGATTTTTATCATAAGATACAGGACCAAGAAATATCTCCTTGCTCACAGCAGTTTCTTGGGCAAAAGAACTCGAACAGATAACTAAAGATAATATTACAGAGACGCTCAACAAGATTTTTTTCATTGACTATATTTTATCACGTTAAAAATGAAGCACGAACGATTTAGAGATTTGTTGCAAGCGCTCTCTGATAGAGGTGACAGTTGTACTAAATGAGCTTTGTCCTCCTTGATCTGGTCTAGTTATTGAAAGCTCTTGGATAGAATTGTTCCCTATATAAGACTGATCACTAAGTTTAAAGCCTATAGACAAACTCTGATCTAGTGAATTTGTGAAGCTAAAATTGAAAGGCTCAGCTCTAAGTGTTACTCCAGGCAAATCTATATAAACATCTCTTAGAGAACCATTTGCATAGTCTATAAAACCATTACTTTTTTGATAGATAACAACATTAGGGTCGCGAAGAGAAACGTTTATATTTCCAGTACCAGAGAATCCTCCATTATTTATAGCAACAGAGAAATTTTCAGCCGAACTGAGAACATCTGTTTTTATCGAAAGACTGTTTTTATTTGTTCCAGATTGGTTGGTTATAGCGTCTCCGTTGTATTGCCATTTGTATGAGAGAGATTTTGGTGCAGTAATACTCGGTATAGCTGCAACTTTTATCCTAGCCCCAACAGAAGGTAATGCTTTTCCTTTATAAAAAGGCGGTGTATAAGAATCAGTGGCTTCCCAAATCATATCAACACTAGCTGAACGAATTATAGTGTTAGTCTGGATTGTTCCATTTGAACTAGAGGCGGTAACAGAAAGCACGGCTGTATTACTAGCACTCGGTGCTGTAAAAGAAACAGTTGTCTTACCTAACCCAGAGGCAAGTATTGTATTGTTGTACTTCCAAGTAATCGTTGAAAATGAAAGGTCTATATCAAAACTCTCAACCATCGCTGTTACTTGCTCCCCTGGCTTTGGCTCAGATGGAAAAATATTGATATTTATACTGTCAGGTAAAACCTGAGCAGATACACTAGGTATTATCAAAAATAATATTAATAGAAAAAGAGAAATAATTCGGCTCATGTTTTTATTATAACACCGTATTTGAAGCATTTTATAATTGTCCGTGCTGTTCTTGAAATTCTTGCTTTGCTCTTTTTATAGATAGTACTTGTGACGGATCAGAAGTAATGATTTGGTCTTCTGTATAAGAAGCAATAATCTTGATAGCTACATGTTTAAGCCCAGCAAAGAATATACCTTCACCAACACCAGACTCAAGGAGTAGATACTTTTCTTCATCTGTGAGATTAAATGTTTTTTGTAGAACATCCATAGTACTTGGAGACTGTTTTAGAAGGAGCTGAATAGAAGAGTTAGTGATAATAGGTACACCATAAGGGCTTTTCATGAAATCCCCCACATCTTGTGTAATAGTGCAAAGACCTAAAAAGTATTTTCTACCTCGCTTTGCAATAGAATAAAGGAAGGATGCAGTATCATCACTTTTCATCATCCACCAGGCCTCATCCACTACTAGAAGACGCTTTTTCAACTCTTTTCTAACAGCATTCCAGATAAAGTGAGTCACTATGTACATAGCAGCAGGTTTCAAATCGTCTTCCATGTCTCGAACAGAAAAAACCACAAATTTTTTATTTATATCAACATTGGTTGGTTGATTTATAAAGTTTGCCCAAGAACCTTTTGTGTATTTTGATAGCCTGGTTAAGATAGATTCACTCCCTTCCATTCCACCGAGTACCATTTCAAAGTCCGAAAGAAGTGGTGGTTCAATAGTTGTAAAGTCACTATCAGCACTTATATCTTTTAAAGCATAAGTTTCTGTAATAGCTCTATCAATAATAGAGTCTTCTTCTGGAGTAAGTCCTCCAAGCATAATACGGAAAAGACCAACAAGGTTTATGATGTTGCTCCGTAATACATCTGCTGGAGCTTCATCTTCTCTAGGTTTTGGTAAATCAAAAGGGTTTATATGGTGATCCGAAGAAAGAGATATATTGAAGTATCTCCCACCTATCGCCTCTGCTAAGTATTCATATTCTCTTTCAGGGTCAATAACAATAACATCAGTATCAAACATCAAGGTTCTGATGATTTCTAGTTTTGTAGCATAACTTTTACCTGCACCAGATTTTGCAAAAATAATACTGTTATAGTTTTCTAAACTAAATCTATCAAAAATAACAAGTGAAGAGTTGTGACGATTTACACCATATAAAATACCTGTTTCAGATGTTAGATCGAAAGAGACAAAAGGAAATAAACTTGAAAGTGGTTCAGAGTTTAGTTTTTGAGTAACATTTAAAGTATCTTTCCCTAATGGCGCCACAGTCTTAAAACCATCTTCTTGTTGGAAAAGTGTTGGTTTTATATACACCAATTTTGATTCCAGGATTGATCTTATTTCGCTCTCTGCTCTAAAAAGATCATTATCATTTTCGGCATAAATACTGATATAAAGACCGACAGAGAACATTTTCTCTTGTGCTTGGGTTAGGTTGTCCCGGAGCTCTTCTAAATCTTGATAAGCAGTATCAAGCATCGGATCACGCACCAGGCCTTTTTGTTGTCTGACCATTATCTGACTTTCAACTTCAGCTATTTTCTTTTGGAACTGTTTTAGAAGTTGCGATGTTTCTATAGGGTTTATATATATAGAGACATCAAAAACTTTATCGAGATTGATGATTGGCGTAAACCAGTTATCATTTAGATATCTTGGATAAGATATAACAAAAAAAGTACGAACTGTCTTGTCCCCTATTCTTATAGATTTGGAAGTAATTTCTATAGCTGAAGGTGCTATGTTGTCAGCAAGTTCCATTGTTGCCCAAGAATAAGCCTCTTGTGGAAGAATAGGAAGACTTTTTCCGCCAGAAGACGGATTATTTACTTTGGGCTTGGAGCTAAATAGTCCCATACTACTTTTTATTATACTACAAGACAGTTTTTAAAGTTATAAAGTAGAAAGTTAAAAGAAAAGACTTTATTTAATACTTTACAAACTTTTGACTTTATGAACTTTTTACTCACTTGCGTGGCTAGTCGTTTCCCCTGGATTGAATGTTTTATATAAAAGCTCAATAACTTCTTGAGTACCGAGTTGCGCTACACGAAGCCCCAGTCTCGAAAGACCTTGTTCAACAACACTAACCCTTTGCTCTAGTTGAGTTCTCTCTTCTTCAAAGTTTGCCGTCAGGTCTGCTGTAGTTTGTTTTTTACCAAAGAAAGAAAGAACCTTGCCCAGTCCACCTGTTTGGTTTACTACTGGAGGAGTATAAGGAATAACCACAAAAAAGGACTTCCTCATAACATTTACTTGTTCTGTAAAAGACCTTATAAATTCTATATATTCTTGTGTCTGAACTCGCAGAAGGGGTTCTTTTTGTTCTTTAAGTCTATTTTCTAAAGAAAGGATATAAGGCCTAACATCATATCTACGAGACTGTACTACTATTTGTATAGGAAAATCCAGAGTATTTAAAAAACTTTGAAACTGAGAAAGAGTCGCTCTTTGTTCATCATAAGATTTCAAAGATAGGTTTATAGAAGACACCAAAACAACAGTCGCCAAAGTTTCGTCTTTCATAACGACAATGCCATCACGAACTTCTTTTACAGGAACAAATTGTTGGGTTGGACTACTTGAGGGTGCCAT
>JAGOQI010000018.1 GCA_017991515.1 Minisyncoccota bacterium
ACCCTAATCACTCTAGTGTTTTGCAAAATACTAGAATCTACCACACCTTTAATAGTTGGCATTTGTTTTGGTAAAGTTCCTTCTTTAGCATGAACAAATAAAGGTTTTCCGTTCACAGGTTTAGAAGAAAATGGAGGGTAAGGAAATTCTTTGGTATTTTTTATTTTTTCTATAGAACTTTTTATTTGTTCTTCTGTTGGGATATATTCTGAGCTCTCTGTAACAATGCCTAACATATCAAAAGTATCAGTGGAGACACCAAAGAGCACTTCAAAAACATAAGTTTTATCTAAACCTAGAAAATTATCCTTTTGTTTACACATTTCTCCTGTCAGAAGCAATACGAGCCCATCCGCCATCGGATCAAGTCTGCCAGCATAAGTTATGGGTAAATCCCCTGACAAAGATTGCTCTTGGCGAAATCGTAAAATAAGCTCTGCTAAAGTCTCCCCGGCCTTTTTATATATAGGGAAAATGCCTTCCTGCGCAGACAGACCGTCTTTACTTTTTGGTGAAAAATTGGTATGATGTTTGGACATAAAAATATTTAACTACTATACCCCTTGAGAGAAAGAATTAACAGCCAAATAAGAGCTTCTGAGATAAGACTATTGGGACAAGACGGAGAAAATCTGGGTGTCTTTCCTTTGGCGGAAGCTATGTCTATGGCCAAAGACCAAGGTGTAGACTTGATAGAAATCAACGCTGTTGCTAGACCTGTTATCGGAAAGTTGATGGATTTTGGTAAATTCCAGTATGAACAAAAGAAAAAAGCTCAAAAAACCAAACTAGGAGCCAAAGCTACTGAAACAAAATCTCTTCAAATCAAGATAGGTACTGGAGATCACGACCTAGAACTTAAAGCTAAAACAGCTTCAAAATGGCTTAAAGAAGGTCACCGCATAAAAGTAGAGCTTTTCCTCCGCGGACGCTCAAAAGGTATGGAAGAGAACTTTTTAAGAGACAGACTAGATAGGGTCTTGCATTTTATCACAGAACACTATAAGATTGCAGAACCACATAAGCGTTCACCAAAAGGGCTCGCTATCGTTATAGAAAGGGACAAAGCCCCAAAATAGCCATGAAAACCAACAAATCATACACAAAAAGACTAAAAATCACTAAAACAGGTAAAATACTTGCTCGAAAGCCAGGTTTTAACCACTTTAATGCTAAGCAAACACGAACTAGTCAACTTCAAGGTAAAAAGCCTGTGGACTTCCCTATGACAGCTAAGCAAATCTCTCAATTTATCCCGCACAGTAAGGCGTAATTTTATAATTTAACAATAAACATATGACAAGAGTAAAAGGAGGACAAAATGCACTAAAGAAAAGAAAGAATGTTCTTTCGATGACAAAAGGTTATCGTTTTGGACGATCTACAAAGACAGCTCAGGCTATCGAAGCTATTGCTCACGCTGGTACTTATGCTTTTGCTCACCGCAAGGACAAAAAGACTGACAAAAGAGCTCTATGGCAAGTTCGTATCAATGCTGCTGTTCGACCTCTTGGACTTACATACTCAAAGTTTATAGACAAGCTTAAAAAAGCAAATGTAGAAGTAGACCGAAAGATTCTTTCTGACATTGCTCACTCAAATCCTGAAACCTTTAAGAAAATTTTTGATAAAGTAAATTCATAATAAAAATCCTCTCAAATGAGAGGATTTTTATTTAACTATTTTATATTTCTCTTTCAAGGCTACTACTTTTTCATACGCTTCATTTATCCTGCCTATTGATATCTCCCCTTTTTCTACTGCATCGAGAACTATTTTTCTATCTGTGAAATATTGATTTGGTTTATATGTAGAAATATTGTTCGAGGCAATAACTATATCAATACCAGCGTTAAAAGCATTGACTAAAATATCGTGTCGAGGATACTGACTAGTCAGTGCTTTCATATCTATATCATCTGTTATCAAAATTTGAGTGTCACAACCGATACCTTTGAGTTTATCTATATGTTTCTTTGAAAGTGTTGCTGGAAAATCTTTATCAACATTTGAATCAAACAAGTGTCCTATCATAATAGACGGTATACCTGCCTCACAAGCCTTTTCAAATGGCACTGACTCATAATCCTTATAAGTCTTGGTAATATCTGCTAATCCTTTGTGCGTATCAGAAACTGCGCTTCCGTGCCCTGGATAGTGTTTACCGACAGCGACAATACTGCTATTCTCTAAACCCTTTGAAAAGGCTATGCCTTTTGCAGAAACAACACTTTGAAGCGATGAAAAAGATCTACCGAAGGCTCCTATGGCAGGACTTTTTTTATTTACATTCACATCTAGAACTGGCGCAAAATCAACATTGAAACCTAAATCAAAAAGTTTCTTTCCTAAAACCTCGGCAATAGAAGTAACCTTAGTATCAGAATAAGTTCCAAGCACTTGTGCAGTTGGCGTTACTTTATAACCACTTAATCTTTTCAAACGACTAACCTTACCACCTTCTTCATCAACTGAAATAAAAATTGGACTTTTGGCACTTGATTTTATTTCTTTTATTAAGCTCACTAATTGTTTTTCAGATAAAATATTGCGATTGTATTTCTTGGTAGGAGTATCGTAATCAAAAAATATCACACCTCCGAGATTTGTTTCCGAAAGAGCTCTCTTTAGCTCTGGAGCTTTTTCAAGCGAACTTCCACGAAAACCTATTACAAAAAGCTGATCAATCTTGTCTTGTAAACTTACTTCATCGGGGACTACCTGAACTTCCTCATTTTTAACAACAACCACCGCCTCTGTCTCAGGTTTTGGTATAGAAAAAAATATAGCACCTACGGCTACTACAAAAATCAAAAATATTAGAAGTTTCTTTAACACTTAGTTATTATAACAAAATTATTTTGTTAATATTTCTGCTCCATCTTCGG
>JAGOQI010000005.1 GCA_017991515.1 Minisyncoccota bacterium
CGAATGGTTTCTTTCTCTGAAAATGGAGGTGGATATCCAGCACCTATGTACGCACGAGACTCTATGGCTACAGGCGCTATGATGAAAGAATCAAGTAATCCTGTTATTCCAGTAGGAGATCAAAAATTAGAATCAAGCGTGACTCTTGTTTACGAAATACGCTAATTTTTATCAGATTGACTAAAAACGCCTTGTAAGGTATTATCGAAAGGTAATGCCTGCGGGCGTTTTTTAGTAACAGCAATTTATCTCGCAAAAGGCGGAAAAATATGAAATTCACAAAATTTTTAAAAGAAACAAAAGGAGAAATGAAACAAGTAACTTGGCCTTCACGCCGACACTTAGTTATCTATACATTGGTCGTTATTATTTTTTCAATCGCTATGGCGTATCTTCTTGGAGCATTTGATAGTCTTTTCAAAGCAGGTCTTCGTGCGCTTATTTTCTAATCTAAAATATTATGTCAAAACAAGAACAAACAGGAGAGCGACACTGGTATGCTATCCACACTTATTCAGGATATGAAAGTGCGGTACTTCGTAATCTAAAACAACGAATAGAGTCCTTAGGTGTAGGAGACAAGATTTTTAATGTTGTTGTTCCAACAGAAAAGAAAATCAAAATAAAGGCAGGTAAAAGAGTAGAGGTAGATGAGAAAGTTTATCCAGGTTATGTTTTGGTAGACATGATTGTTACTGATGACTCATGGTTTGTTGTTCGAAATACTCCTCGAGTAACAGGGTTCGTAGGTGCAGGCGTAACTCCGGTTCCACTTACTCAAAAAGAAATAGACTATCTATTGGGACAAATGAGTGAAGAGCATATTGCAAAACACAAGATTGATCTTGAAATAGGCGAGACTATTATTATCAACGACGGTCCATTCAAAGAACTTGAAGGAACAGTTAGTGAAGTAGATCAAGACAAAGGTAAGGTTAAGGTCATGGTCTCTCTTTTCGGTCGAGAAACACCTGTTGAGCTAGACTTTTTACAGGTCAAGAAGTTATAGAAAAAAAAGCACTCAGAAATGAGTGCTTTTTTGTGCTCTGTAGTACAATTAGTATATGAAAAATAAAGGATTTACACTTGTCGAACTTTTGATCTCTCTAGGTATTATAATTTTATTATTAGCTATAGTTTTAGCTTCAATAAAAAAATCAAAAGAAAAAGCTGTTGATGCTGAGGTTAAGAAAACTGTTTCAGAAATAGCACTTAAGGCAGAAGGTCAAGATATTGCTCCAGGGGTGATTGATTATCAAAGTGCTTTTAATTCTATAAATGCGACAGAAACACTCGCCCAGATTGCCGCAAAACAAGGATTGTCTTATGGTTCAGGGCTAGGTTCTTATGATTATAGTTTTAGTGCTAGTGATTATGCTATTTTGTTTCCTTTGAAAAAAGGAGGCTACTATTGTATTGATTCTTACGGTAACGCAACAGGAAAAGATGTTGTCGGACAGTTTCAAACTACTGGAGCAAAAACTTGTGCAACAGCTACAAGAACAACGGTACCAACAAATACTAAACCAGTTATTACTTTAAATGGGGCAAATCCTGTAGGTTATACAGTTTACGCTGGGAATTATACATATAGAGGAAGCCCTGTTTACGGAATACTACCTGCTGATTGGCCAGAAATTTCTTATACTGCTTATGATGTTGAGGATGGAGATTTAACAGCTAGTGTTTTAATAGAATATCCAGATGGAGTAAGAATGACACATTTAAGTTTAAATCCAATTCAAAAATCTATTGTTTGGGTAGCAAAAATACTTACCCCAGAATCTGCTTTAGCAGCAAAAGGAGGAGGTTGCCTGGCGCAGTCTGAAAGACACTATTATGTGACAGATAGTAATGGAAATGTAGGGCATGCATATCGCGGTTTCACCTCTGTTTGCTAGTCTGTACAGATATAGCTTTTTCTGTTAAAGTGTAGCCTGTTACGCTATAGCTTCTACTTAGACTAACAAATAAAATTTATGGCTAAAAATATTACTAAAAAAATCAAAGTTCAAGCGATGGGAGGAGCGGCAACTCCAGCTCCGCCACTAGGTCCCGCCCTTGGACAAGCAGGGGTTAATATCTCTGATTTCGTTCAGAAGTTTAACGCTGCCACCCAAGACCAAAAAGGTGAAAAACTAGGTGTAAAAATCACTGTTTATGAAGACCGTTCGTACGACTTCACAGTTTCTACCCCACCTGTAACAGACCTTTTACTTAAGGCTGCAGGGGTCTCAAAAGGCTCTGGTAAGGCTCGTACTTCAAAAGTGGGCAAGATTACCAAAGCTCAGCTCAAGACTATCGCAGAACGCAAAATGCCTGACTTAAACGCCAACGACATCGAAGCTGCTATGAAAATCGTAGCCGGTTCAGCCCGAAGCGCAGGTATTGAGATAGTTGATTAATTCGCCAAAGCGAACATCCGACCAAAATATAATTTTGGTTTAGGACTAAAAAAACTCAAATTTTGAAATAAAAAATCCCTCACCATTTTGGTGGGGGATTTTTGTTGAAGCTAATATTCTCTCATATAAACTTCAACAATTGCATTGTCAGTGTTTCCTCTATCTACACTTTGACCATCAGCAGAGGTACTCCTTTTTTTAAACTCTTTAGATTTTCTGAGGTCGATTTTGTATTGATCTGCAGGGAAACCACAAAAATTAATTTCCTTTTCGCCATTTAAGGATTTGTAGGTAGATTGTATTTTTGTTATATATATTTCATTTATAACAATAGCTTTTAAGGCTGTTTCATAAAGTCTTCCACCTCCACCAATCCAGGTTTCTTCACCTGGGCATTTTTCTGCATAAGAGAGTGCATCGTAAAAAGCAGATATACCTTTTGTTACAATAAAACCCGATTCTTCAAGTTCAGGGTCTCCCTCCGTTGTTACTACAATTGTAGTTCTTCCAGGAAATGGTTTACCTAAAATCTTCAACAAACTTTTTGCTGTGTTGTGTCCTATGATAATAGGATTACCTTTTACAGGGCTTTCCCCACCTCTTGTTAAGAAACTAAAAAGTTTTAAATCATCAGTGATATGCCATCCTGGCATATTTAGACCGTGACCAATAATTGAACTTAAATCACAGGCGACTATTAACTTTACTTTTTTCATTGTGTTTTATTTTTGTTTAGACAAATACTACACTGATTTGGATATTTGTCCACCCCTTTGACTTCTAGACTCTTTGGCGTAGTATAAGTTCAAACAAAACTTTAAAAATTATGAAAATGTTTTTATATCCAATGTTTGGAGGAAGTGGGGTAGGGTTAGAACAAAAAGATCACTACTTTATTCCAGAAACACAGCTTTGTATTTGGGATAGAGCCTTTCCTAAGCAAGAAGACCATGAGTTTATAAAGTTATCAACAAAAGCCAGACCACTAACAATAGGGCACCTTATACCAAATGTTTTTGAAGGCAAGGTTTATAATAGAAAAATCGCTGAGAATGGTTGGCATTACCATGAATACGAAGTTACTCATGATGGTTTCGGTAACAAACCAGTCTGGCTTTATGTAAAAGACTTATTAACTATTAAATTTAATGATTATTCTAAAAATGCCGGTGCTGGAGTTTTTGAAGAACATTACGCTATAGAATATCTTAAAACTCTTCCTCCAGATATGAGAGTTCTTATATTAATTTTTATGTAAAAAAATCCCGTCATTGACGGGATTTAAATTTTTAAACTGCAACAGGTGCTTTAATTGCTGGATGATACTGATAGTTTTCTAAAGTAAAATCTTCGTATTTAAAACTAAAGATATCTTTTACTTCAGGGCTTATACGCATTGTCGGTAGACCATAAGGCGTCCGGCTTAATTGCTCATTTACTTGATCAAAGTGATTTTTGTAAATATGAACATCACCAAAAGTATGAACAAAGTCTCCAGGGAACATATTTACTACCTGAGCAATCATCATAGTAAATAGTGCATAAGACGCAATGTTAAATGGTACTCCTAAGAATACATCAGCACTCCTTTGGTATAGTTGGCAGCTTAGAACTCTTTTTGGTGCTCCAACTAAATCAAGAGCTTTAGTATCCATTTTTTCTGTATAGACACTTGCTCTACCAAGCTTTATTGCCCACAGTCTTCTTCTTTCATCTTCTGAAATTTCATGTGTTTCAAATTGAAACATACAGTGGCAGGGCATAAGAGCCATTTCTTCGAGCTCGGATACATTCCATGCACTAACTATAAGTCTACGACTGTCGGGATTATTTTTTAACTGCTTTATCAAATCACTAATCTGATCTATTGCTTTTGTTTCCCAGTGTCCTTTGATTATTTCAGTATCCATTCCTCCACCAACAGGTGTTGGAGGAAAATACTGGTTGGATTCCCAGCTACGCCATTGTTTTCCGTAAACAGGACCAAGGTCGCCGTTTTTGTCAGCCCATTTATCCCAGATTTTTACTCCGTGTTCTTTTAAGTATTTAATATTAGTTTCTCCTTTTAGAAACCATAAAAGTTCATGAATAATACTTTTTAAGTGGACTTTTTTAGTTGTTACTAGAGGGAAGCCTTCACTTAAGTCAAACCTCATTTGATATCCAAACCAGCTTCTAGTTCCTGTACCTGTACGGTCAGATTTGTCTGTGCCGTTTTGTAAAATGTGTCGCAAAAGGCTTAAATACTGTTGCATATTTATTTGTTTTAAATGAATGAAATATTTTTGTTTAGACTACTCTTTAATACAGAAAAGGTCAAATAAAAATCCTTTTGCATTTGCAAAAGGATTTACTAGATCAATTTTGATAGCTCTTTTGTTTGTTTTTTGATGTAAGGGAATACATCTGTAAAAGCCATAAAGATTACTTCTTGATGATTAAACTCTGTGCGGGCAGTATAAACCATCGCAATCACTTTGTCACAACAACGAATTTCAAGAACAGTGTTGTCGGTTCTTTCAAATGTTTTGTAGTCTATTAAAAGTAGTTTTAATGCATTTTTATAGCCGGTATACTCAACAATACTTTTTAGTAAAGATCTTTGGAATAAAGCAATACGATTTTGAAGTAGTGTGTTTAGCTCCTCAGAGTCAATAGGCATCTTCATCCTTTTTGGAACTCTTATTTTAATTTCCATATTAATTTTTTCTTTACATTACTCTTTATGTCTTTAAAGGTCAAATAAAAAACCACTATACTGAGATAGTGGCTTTCATGGAATTATTTCTACTTTTTTTTGGCTTTTAATTCAGCATTAACAATTTTCATGAGTTCTTCATGGGTGATTTTTCCTTGTTTTTCTATGCAAACAGGATTATCGCAATTACATCCTTCGCCATGACAGCGGTGCTCGAATGGTTGCCGGACGTTGCAACCAGCACATAATGTATTTTCCATTTTCTTTAATTTTTCTTAACTTTACCCATAAAACAGACAAAGTCAAATATGCTAAAATCTCGGTATGAATATCAAGGTCAAAAAGCTAGATGAGTCTTTGAAAGATATTGGCTATGCCAAAGACGGAGATGCTGGTTTTGATTTGCACACTCGAGAAGAAATAACTCTTTTGCCATCAGTGGCAACAACAGTAGCGACAGGTATAGCACTTGAAATACCCGATGGATTTGTAGGTCTTGTTTGGGACAAGAGTGGTTTGTCTATAAAGAATAGTCTTAAAGTTTTAGGTGGAGTAATAGATTCGGGTTATAGAGGGGAAGTAATGGTGGGTATGATTAATCTAGGATCAGAATCTTATACCTTTGCAAAAGGTGATAAAGTGGCACAAATGATTATTCAAAAGTTTGAAAAAGCCAATTTTGAAATAGTTGAAAGTCTTTCAGAAACTCAAAGAGGTGATACTGGTTTTGGGAGTTCTGGAAAGTAGCATAAGGCATATTTTCTGGTATAGTTTTCTACATGGAACAAAAGCTTATTGAGGGAATAAAAAAAGCACTTCGGGAATATAACTTGCCTGGGGTAGATTTTTCTCTGGAACACCCAAAGGAGCTTTCTCACGGAGACTATATGAGTAATGTTGCCCTTTTGGTGGGTAAACAAATAAATAAGAATTCTTTGGATATAGCACAAGAAATTTTAGAAGTTCTCAATAAACAAAATATAGATACAGTGGAGAAGATAGAAGTCGCTGGTCCTGGATTTATAAACTTTATTTTGAAGCGAGAAGTTTTTGTAAAAGTTTTGGAAGACGCACAAGATCCAGAATGGGGGAATACTCATGTTTATGAAAATAAAAAGATTTTGGTAGAACACTCAAGTCCAAATCTTTTCAAACCTTTTCATATAGGGCACTTGATGAACAACACGATAGGTGAGTCTTTGTATCGCTTAGCAAAATCCTCAGGTGCAAACGCTGTGCCGATATCTTTTCCGTCTGACATATCTCTTGGAGTCGCAAAAGCGGTATATATAATTTTAGAAAAATATGGAGAAGACTTTGAACCAGAAGATGTTGCCGTTTTGGGAGATGCTTATGTAGAAGGTGTAAAAAAGTATAAAGAAGCTGAGGAAGAACAACCTTGTGGAAGTATTGTTTATCGAGTAAAAGAAATAGCTGACAATCTATATGCACAAAAGTCTTCACCAGAATTAAAAGTTTTTATAGCTTGTAAGAAGTTTAACATTGAATACTTTGAAAATGTTGTAGAGAGTTTGGGTTCACATTTTGATAGTTATATTTATGAAAGTGAAGCGGGGATAGATGGTAAAAAGATAGTACTCGAGCATACACCAAAAGTTTTTACAGAGAGCGAAGGAGCGATAGTTTATATACCAGAAGAGAACAAGAAGCTTCACACCTCAGTTTTTATCAATAGCCAAGGCAATCCAACATATGAAGCCAAAGATATAGGATTACTTGATCTGAAATTCAAGGCTCACAATCCCGACCTTTCTGTTTTTGTAACTGATGGTCAACAAGTATCTCACTTTGCTGTTGTACTTGATGCCGGAGAAAAGATAAATAAACAATGGAAAGAAAAAAGTTTGCACCGATACCATGGAAGAATGTCTTTCAAAGGAGAAAAAATGTCTTCAAGATTAGGGAATGTGCCACTTGTTGAAGATATATTAAATACAGTTATAGAAGAAGTGAAAAATAAAAATCCAGAGACAGACTTAGAAACTGCTCGTATGATAGCTATATCGGCTATCAAGTTCACAATACTTCGAACACAAGCCGGCAAAGATATAAACTTCGACCCAGAAACTTCACTTTCTTTTGAGGGGGATAGTGGCCCGTATCTTCAATATACTGCCGTGCGTGCTGGTTCACTTCTCGAAAAAGGAAAAGCTTTAGGCCTGCCTGCCATGCCTGCGCATGCAGGGCAGACAGGTACAGAAACACTTGAGAAATTAAACGCTCGATTTTTGGAAATCATTTCTCGCGCGCAAATAGAATGGGCACCACACTATATCGTGACTTATCTTTCAGAATTGGCTCAAGAATTTAACTCTTGGTATGGGCAAGGCAAGATCATAGACGAAGACAAGGAATCAACTGCCTACCGACTCTATGTAGTCTCTGCCGTCCGCCAGACTCTCATAAACGGCCTTTGGGTTTTGGGTATAGAAACTCCAGAAAAGATGTAATTTGACTTTAATTGTGATTCTTGTAGTATCAAGAAAAACTTAAAGTTATGAAAAAAATAAATTGTCCTTTGTGCCATTCAGTAGGTGTAATTTTTTTCCATGAACCAAAAAAGAAAACAAATATTCGTCCTGTGCATACTCCTGGAGGAGAGACTCATGTAGGTAATTATTCAATTGATTTTGAAGGAGGTGGATACGATTTCTCTCATGCTGAGACTTGTGAAAAAATTACAAAAGCTTTTGATAAAAAATCTTTATTGGAATCTTATATAGATCATCCGAGTATGGCCAAGGCAGATCGACACTCTTTTGAAGATTATAAAAATCTTTTTAGGATTGCTCGTATCGCTCTTAAAATGGAGATTTTAAGAAAAGAAGAATCTTGGCAGTACTTGTGTTTTCTTATTTCAGAAATTAGGCCTTCAGACAGTAAATACAATAAAGCTTTTGCAAAAAGTCCAGACGAAGCTTTTTCTTTGTTGAAACACAGATTATTATGCGGAGAGCTTATCCATGTAACAAATCCTCCGTTGCAAATGGTTTTAGGTACAATGTTAAGTTTAAAATCTGTTTAGATTTTTAAAGGCCGCAATATTAAATATTTGCGGCTTTTTTGTTTTCCGAGTACTATGAGGGACATATGATACACGAAAATGAAGAGCGATCACTTATTATTATCAAGCCTGATGCAATACAGCGTTCTATTGTAGGGGAGATAGTTACAAGATTTGAAAGAAAGGGTTTGAAAATTATTGGTATGAAAATGATGCACCTCAAAGATGCGTTAGTAGAAGAACATTACTCTCATATTGTCGATAAGCCATTTTTCCCTCGAATAAAGCGTTTTATGACTTCTGCGCCCGTTATAGTAATGGCAGTTGCTGGGATGAAAGCAGTAGATAGTATTCGTCTTATTGTTGGTATAACAAAAAGCTTTGAAGCAGATGCCGGAACCATAAGAGGAGATTATGCTCTTTCTATGCAATCAAATGTAGTTCACGCTTCAGATTCAATAGAAAATGGGAAATTAGAAATAAAAAGATTTTTTAGTGATGATGAAATCATTGATTATGATAAGGTTGATACAAAATTCATTTTCTCTGACGACTTGATGGAATAAGGGTTGCTCCACACTACTTTTTCTCACTGTCTATATTGTTTTTCAAAAACAAAAAGAGCATAATGAAAGTACGGCTATTTACAATTAGTACCTAGAACAATTTTTGTATGGGACTTCCCGTGACATTATGAGGTATCGGAACTTTATTTATAATTTTTTGGTGTCTCTAGTGTCCAGAAGACCCACTTGGCTTTCAAGCTAAGGTACTAGTTGCTAGATAGCCGTAATAAAAATCCTTCGATATGGTCTCGTCCTGAGCTTGTCGAAGGATTTTTCTATTTTTCTTTTCTTATGAGATAATAAGTCATGCATAAAAGACTTCTATTATCTGCTTGTATACTAATCTTGTTTATTTGGCTAATAAACACTGTAGCCAGTAGTTTTTATTGGTATAGCGCTATGTGGTGGTTTGATATACCAATGCATATTTTAGGAGGCTTATTTCTCGCTCTTATTTTTGGAGCAACATTTTTCAAAAAAATTATCAATTTTTCAAAAAAAGAACAATTGGTCGTAATACTACTCTTTGTTCTTATAGTTGGTATAGGTTGGGAAGTTTTTGAATACGGAGTTCAGTTTTTGATTAAAGGCAAAGAGCTTGCAAATTTACCAGACTCAATAAAAGATTTACTAATGGATCTTTTAGGTGGTGTAATCGGTTTTTATTTTGTATTACTCAGCATAAGAAGGTACAATAGAGTGCATGAAAATAAAAACTCCTAAGAAAAATACTGGTGACAAAAAATTAAAACTAACTTTTGCTGGTGGCACAGGTGTTGTTACAGGAGCAAATTTTTTAGTTGAAGCTCCAGAGTCAGATGAAGGATTTAGATTTTTAGTAGATTGTGGACTTGAACAAGGAAGTAAACTCTCTGAAGAAAATAACTTGAAGCCTTTTATATATGATGTTTCTACTGTAGACGCACTTTTTATAACGCATGCCCATATAGATCATATTGGTAGAATTCCAAAACTTATACACGACGGATTCAAAGGTACTATTTATTCTACTGTTCCAACAAAAGACATTACTGAACTTATGCTGGATGACACTGTTCACATCCTTTCAAGAACAGATAATGAACTTTTGAAACAAATATATACTGATGCCAATGTAAAAAAAGCCTTATCTATGTGGAAGGTGATAGATTACCATCAGGACTTACCACTTGGACCTTTTATATTTCGCTATCGAGATGCAGGTCATGTCCTAGGCTCTGGAATGCTTGAAATTATTTACAATAATAAGAAAATTATTTTTACAGGTGACCTTGGAAATTCACCTTCGCCACTACTTCGAGATACAGAGCTGGTTAAAAATGTAGATTATATGTTGATCGAAAGTGTTTACGGTGATCGCAACCACATGACTCGAGACCAAAGACGAGTTAGGCTTGAAGCTATTATAGAAGACAACTATCGTCGCAAAGGAACTCTTATTATCCCAACATTTTCTCTTGAGCGATCACAAGAACTTTTATTTGAAATAAATGAGCTTGTTGAAAATAAAAGAATTCCACAAATGCCAATATTTTTCGATTCACCACTGGGGATTCGCTTGACCAAGATTTATCGTCAGTATGGGCAATACTTCAATCAATTTGCTAGAACACAACTCGGAGATGGAGATGATATATTTAACTTCCCAGGACTAAAATCAACTCTTCTGACAGAAGAATCAAAAGAGATAGCAGGTGAACCAAATCCAAAAATAGTTATTGCTGGTAGCGGTATGAGTAATGGCGGAAGAGTCTTACATCACGAGGCAAAATATTTACCAAGTGCAAACAATACACTTTTGCTCACTGGCTACCAAGCTCAAGGAACACTCGGTAGACTTATTCAAGATGGTGCAAAAAGTATTCGTATCAATGGACAAGAGGTAGTAGTTAAGGCAAATATAGAATTTATTGAAGGATATTCTGGACACAAAGACTCTGATCACTTGATAGAATTTGTCGAAGGAACAGCAGAGTCACTTAAAAAAGTTTTTGTCGCTATGGGAGAACCAAAGTCATCACTTTTCTTAACTCAAAGACTTCGAGACTATCTAGGGGTTATGGCTTATGCACCAGAACAAGGAGATGTAGTAGAATTAGATTGTAATTAAAATGAAAGAACAAAATCAGCAACAAGATAATAAAATCCGTTATAACGGTCTAATGGAAAACAATGACAAACATGGACACCTAAAAATTAAACTAGGTGTTAGTGGTGCTGCCGAGACAGGGCATTGTGGTCTTGATGCTCTGGATAAAGCTAAAGAGCTTGGAAAAGAAATAATTCGACAAGGTGGTATTTTGATAACAGGGGCAACAACAGGGTTTCCTCTATGGAGTGCTATGGGTGCAAAAGAAGAACACGGTATTTCTATAGGACTTTCTCCGGCAATAAGTGCTAAGGACCATGTTGAAGGATATAGGTTGCCACTGGACTATATGGATTTGATTATTTATACAGGTTTTGGTTTTCCTGGAAGAGATTTATTATTTACTCGTAGTTGCGAAGCACTTTTTGTAGGGTGTGGAAGAATAGGAACAATACATGAATTCACTATTGCTTTTGAAGAAGGAAAACCTATCGGAGTTCTTGAAGGATCTTGGACTATGGATGAACAAATAAAAGATATGTTAGAGAAAAGTGATAGGCCTTCACCAAATGTAATCTTTGACCCAGACCCAAAGACTTTGGTAGCGAAGGTTATAAAAATGGTAGAAGAGCAAAATAGAGATTTGAATAACAAATAATCTCGTGTTAGGATACACATATAAGCACTTGAGAAGCTATCAACTTCGAGCTTTTGGGAAGAACCTCTTTTAAGAGTAGTAGAACCCTATAAACAAGAAGGACTTTTGGTCCCCAAAACTAAGGTGGTACCGCGAAGAAATTCGCCCTTGGAATGCAATTTATTAATTGTTATTCGAGGGCGAATTTTATTTTTATATGGAAAAAGATATACAACAAAACAAAGGTGAAAGAGCTCTTAATGAAGAAGCAACTTTGGTATTTTGGCAAGAAAATAATATTTTTGAAAAAAGTGTAGAGAAAAAAGCAGACAAAGGAGACTTTATTTTTTATGAAGGCCCTCCAACAGCCAATGCAAAACCAGCACTTCACCACCTAGAAGCTCGAGCTTTCAAAGATGTCATACCTCGCTATAAAACTATGCAAGGATATTCTGTGCGTCGTCGCGCTGGTTGGGACACACACGGATTACCTGTAGAGCTTCAAATAGAAAAAAAACTTGGCTTCACTTCAAAAAAAGATATTGAAGAGTATGGCGTCGCGAAGTTCAACAAAGAATGTAAAGACAGCGTTTTCACACACATTAAAGACTGGGAGTATTTTACTGATCGTATGGGGTATTGGGTAGATAAAGATGACGCGTATTATACTTTCGACAATTCATATATAGAATCTCTGTGGGGGATAGTTGGCAAAATAAATGATCGAGGACTTTTGTACAAAGACTATCGTGTGACACCGTGGTGTGCTCGTTGTGGTACAACACTTGCGACTCATGAACTTGCACAAGGATATATGGATGTGAAAGATTTGTCTGTATATGCGAAGTTTAAAATTATTGACCAAGAAAATACTTTCATATTGGCTTGGACTACAACACCTTGGACTCTTCCAGGAAATGTTGCGCTTGCTGTGGGCAAGGATATTTATTATGTAAAAATAAAAGTAGGTGAAGAGTTTTATATTTTAGCTCAAGAAAAACTTTCTTTAGTACTAGATACTTTTACTATTGTAGATAGTTTCAAAGGAAGTGATTTGGTAGGAACAAAATATGAGCCAATTTATCCTTATTTAAAAAATGAATTAGAAAATAAAGGCATTGAAATATCGAAAGCTTTTCAAGTTTATGATGCAGACTTCGTAACCACGACAGATGGAACAGGTGTAGTGCACACTGCTGTGATGTATGGACAAGAAGACTTTGAACTTGGAACAAAAATAGGATTACCAAAGCTTCATACCGTGGATGAAAGTGGACATTTTTTATCAAATATGGATTTTCTCTCTGGTAGATTTGTAAAGGATGAACAAGTAGCGATAGATATCATTAAAGACTTGGCACACAGAGGACTACTTTTCAAAAAGGAAAAATATGAACACTCATATCCACACTGTTGGCGTTGTAAAACTCCGCTTATTTATTATGCGCGGGATTCTTGGTATGTACGTATGAGTGAGCTACGAGAAGATTTATTGAAAGCGAATGAAACTATAAACTGGGAACCAAAACATATTCAACAAGGAAGATTTGGTGAGTGGCTAAGAGAAGTTAAAGACTGGGCATTTTCTCGTGAGAGATACTGGGGAACACCGTTACCTGTTTGGACTTCGCCTGATGGCAAGCTGGAAGTTGTAGACTCGATAGAAAAGTTAAAATCTTTGACCAAGTCTTCAGGGAACAAATATTTTGTTATGCGTCATGGCCAAACTGATCATAATGTTCGACAAGAATGGAATGCTGATAGAAATGTTCCAGACCCAATGACTGAGCTCGGATTATCCCAAGTTATTGAAGTAGCAAAATCTTTTAAAGAAGATGTAGATATTATTATTACTTCACCTTTTTCTCGCACAACAGAAACTGCAAAACTTTTTGTTCAAACAAAAGGTTGGAAAACAGAAATAATAGAAGATGAAAGAATAAGGGAGTGGGAAGTAGGAGAAGAATTTAATAACAAACCCTTCAGTCAATACTTTGAACTTAGAAATCAAAATGAGGATAGGTATGGATTTAAGGCTAAAGACGGAGAATCCTATATAGATATACTAATTCGTGCAGGAGAATTCATATATGGCTTGGAACAAAAATATCAAGGCAAGAAGATATTGATAATCACTCACGGAGGTATCGCTAGAGCACTCGAACTTCATAGTCACGGTGTTTCTTTTGCAAATTTGTATAAAAAAACTCGAGATTATAAAAATTATGAAAATGCTGATTTGCGAGAAATAAATTTTGTTCCACTACCTCACAATGAAAACTTTGAGCTTGATTTACATAAACCTTATATAGATGAAGTTACACTTATTAAAGACGGTCAAGAACTTAAGAGAGTAAAAGAGGTGATAGATGTTTGGTTTGACTCTGGTTCAATGCCATTTGCTCAAGACCCGACAAATATACAATACCCAGCAGATTTTATTTCTGAAGCCATAGATCAAACTCGTGGTTGGTTTTATACACTACTGGCTGTTGGAGTTCTTATGGAAAGTAGATCTCCGTATAAAAATGTGATTTGTCTTGGACACTTACTAGATAAAGATGGTAAGAAAATGTCTAAATCTATAGGAAACATTGTAGAGCCTTATGAACAAATGGATAAGTTTGGTGTTGATGCTGTCAGATACTGGATGTATAGCGTGAATCAACCAGGGGAGAGTAAGAACTATGATGAAAAAAGTGTTGCTGAAATAAATAATAAAGTCTTTAATTTGTTTGGTAATGTTTTGTCTTTCTACGAACTTTATCGCGGTAAGGAGTTAGAAGTTAGTAGTCAGAAGTTAGAAGTTAGTAATGTTTTGGATAAATGGATAATAGCAAGACTAAATCAGCTCATATCTGAAGTAACAACTTCGCTCGATAGTTATGATTTGTTCAAACCTACCCGAGCTATAAGAGACTTCATAGACGACCTCTCTACTTGGTATTTGCGCCGTTCTCGTGATCGTATCCGAGATGGAGACGAAGAAGCAAAACAAACTCTATACACAGTACTTAAAACTACTGCACAACTTCTAGCTCCATTTGCGCCATTTTTCTCAGAAAATGTTTGGCAGAAATTAAAGACTGAAAAAGATGAAGAAAGTGTCCACTTGTCTGTGTGGCCAACGTCAGATGATTTTGACCAAGTTCAAATAGACTATATGAGTCAAGTTAGGGAGGTAATTTCTTATGGTCTAGAAGCTCGTCAAAAAGAAAACATAAAAGTAAGACAACCATTAGGTGGAGTTGTATTGAAAGAATATCCATTTGTTTCCTCAGAAATGTTTATGGATTATGGAACTATTATTATGCAAGAATTGAATGTTGAAAAACTAGATTTCTCAAGAAATGGAGATGGAGAAAAAAATGCTGTTCTTGATACTAATATTACCCCAGAACTTAGGCGAAAGGGTATTGCTCGTGAACTAATGCGTGCCATTCAAGACATGCGCAAACAAAAAGGTTTGAAACCAGAAGATGTTATAGAACTAACTATTGGAACAAATGATATAGGCAAGGAGGTAGTAGAAAAGTTTGAATCAGATATCAAAAAAACTGTCGGCGCAGGAACTTTGAAAGTAGTCCCAAATGATAGTGGTGAGATTAATATAGAAGATATATCTTTTAGTATAAAGTTTTAAAATGGACAATAAAAAGCTGGTTATATTTGATTTTGATGGGGTAATAGCAAATACTCATGATATTTCTTTTGCTTTGAATCAAAAGACAAATCCTCATTTGACCGAAGAATTGTATTCTCAAATGTCTCATGGAAACTTTTATGCATCATTTGAATCAGAAAACCCTATTATTACGTTTAATCCTAATCCAACTTTTGCAGAAGAATATGGAAAATCAATACTTGAAATTGATATACCACCTGTTTTGAAAGAGGTAATCATAAGTCTTTCAAGTAAATATATGCTAGCAATATGTTCTTCTGCGTTTGGTCCAACTATTGAAGCTTATTTAGAAAAAGAAGGAATATTGAATTGCTTCGATAGTATATTTGGAGCAGAAATTCATAAAAGCAAGGTTGTTAAACTCAAGCAACTTTTAGAAAAGTATAAAGTTGAAAAAGAAAGTGCTGTATTTATAACAGATACTTTAGGTGATGTACTTGAAGCCCATGAAGTAGGTATAAAAAGCATTGCTGAGACTTGGGGATTACATACAAGAGAAACATTAGAAAAAGGAAAACCTGAAATTATTATTGAAAATCCTGAAGATTTAGAAAAAGTAATTTCAAGTATATTAGACTAGTTATATGCACACCATACATCACACCCGCGCATTCATTGTTAAAAGTGCTGACAGTGGGGAGGCAAATAAGATGATATGGCTCTTTACAGAAGAGTTTGGTTTGGTGGTGGCTAAGGTTCAAGGTATCAGGAAAGAAGGTTCTAAACTTCGTCCGCATTTGCTCGACTATACATTTATAGATGTAGACTTGGTCAAAGGCAGGGAAGTTTGGAGGCTTATTAGTGCCAAAGTAGACATAAATCCTTTTGTCGGAGAATATGATGAACTTCGTGCCCGCTCTTATATACGAGCTTTAGGTCTTGTATCTAGACTTTGTATAGAAGAAGGGGAAGAAATAGAGCTTTTCAAACATTTATACAAAGTTCTTCAAACTCTGAAAACTCCTTCAGTGAACAATCAATTTTTTGATGCGATAGTTTTGTGGAAAGTTTTAGTAATACTTGGCTATTTAGAAGTAGAAGAAGGCATGAAAGAATTGTTTGAAAAAGATCTTCTAGAGATAACAGATACACCAAAGAGTGCTTTGAAAGAGATTATCAAAGATGTGACAGATGCTATAAACAGAACACATCTATAATCTCCCTACCAGAATCAGTGGGGAGATTTAGCATTTTGTAATGTTATACTATAAAAGTATATGTCTGAAGAAAAAATAGACCACATAGCACAGCTCCAACAAAAGCTTTATGCTCGTGACCCAGAAAGTGCTCCAAAGAGAAGCTTTGGTATTTTGCGACCACTTAAAAATAATGTTGATTCTACATGGGGAGATGATGAACTAAAGAAAAAGAAGTCTGCTCATAAAACTATAGTCTCAGGGTATAAAAGGCTTTTTGTTGTAGCTTTAGTGTTTTTTCTTTTAGCTCTTGGAGCAGCACTATTTTCTATTTATCGAGGCTCTATAACCTTATCTAGTAAAAATGTTGAAGTTACAATATTAGGAAATTCTTTTGTCTCTGGTGGAGAGGCACTGCCTATACAGATAGATATGGTTAATAAAAACTCGGTTGATTTATTGGAAGCACAAATAACCTTGTCTTACCCTAAAGGCGCTGTAGATGTTACTGGTGGAGAATATGAAAGACTTAAAAAGCCTCTTGGAACAATATCTTCTGGTAAAACAAAAACAGAAGGATTTTCAGTAGTTCTTTTTGGAGAACAAGGTACTAGCCGGACAATAGTAGCGACTTTAGAATATAAACTTTCTGGATCTAATACTGTTTTTGTAAAAGAGCAATCTTTTTCTGTAATGATAAATTCTTCTCCTGTTTCTTTAACTATAGATGCACCAACTGCTACCGCTTCAAATCAACCGTTTTCTATAACAATAAGAACTGTTTTTTCCGGAGACACTCTCTTGGATAATGCTATTTTGAAAGTAGAGTATCCAAATGGTTTTGTATTTTCTTCTAGTGTTCCTACACCAGAGAGTGGTACTGGAGTTTGGGCTCTTGGAGATTTGGTTAAAGGTACCGAAAGAACAATAGTGATAAAAGGTAAGTTAATTGGAGAAGAGCAAGATGAAAAATCTTTCAGAGTATTCGTAGGGTCTAGAGCTAGTCCGTCGGACTCTCGTATTTCAGTGTCTTACAATTCTTTATTACATAGAGTAATGATTGCTCAACCTTTCATTTCAGGATTTATACAAATAGGTACACAAAATGCTTCTCAAGATGTTGTGGCATTACCAAACGGCTCTTCTGTTTCAGGAACAGTAAAATGGACTAACAATGCGCCTATCCGTATTACTAATCCAGTCTTTACTCTTGATTTAGATGGAGAAACTATTGATACATCTTCTATCAAGGCCAACAACGCTGTTTATGATAGTTTGGAAAAAAGAATAATTTGGAGTAATGAAACTAGTTTTGACTTGAGTTCTATTGAGTCAGGAGCACAAGGAGAACTTCCTTTTAGTTTTGATATATTACCAGCCAAGGTAGGTACCGCAGGAGATATCCATTTATCATTATCTGTTTCAGGAACTTTCCCAGATAGAGATTTCTTTGAAGACTCTATTTCTGGAATAGATCAGAAAACTATTCGTTTTGCTTCAAGATTACAATTTGCTTCACAAGCTGTTTATTCTATCGGTCCGATAAAAAATACTGGACCATTTCCTCCAAAAGTAGATAAAGAAACCACTTATACTTTGCAGTGGATTATGAAGCCATCTGAAAATGCTTTAAACAAAGCTGTCGCTAAAGCCGCACTACCTCTAGGAGTAACTTGGACTGGTGTGATTTCTCCGCAATCTGAAATAGTTTCCTATGACTCAGAATCTAGGACTGTCTCTTGGAATATAGGAGTTATGCCTAGAGCGACTAGCGCACAGATTTCTAGGAGTGTATCTTTCCAGGTTAAAGCTAAACCAACCAGTGCACAGATTGGCTCTGAGATAAAGCTTCTAGGAGAAACCATTCTTGAAGCTTTCGATACTGTTGCCAATACTCCGCTTTCTATAAATAAACAAGAACTAACCAGTCGACTTAATACAGACCCAGCCTATTCCATAGGAGAGGAAAAAGTGTTACCATAGCCCATAATGACTCCCTCGATGGAACAAATAGTTAGTTTGTGTAAGCGCCGTGGTTTTATCTTCCAAGGTTCTGAGATTTATGGTGGTTTGGCTGGGACTTTTGACTATGGTCCTCTTGGTGTGGCTCTTAAAAATAATATTAAAAATCTCTGGTGGAAACAGTTTGTTGAAAATCGTACAGATATGTATGGGGTAGACGCAGCTATTTTGATGAATCAAAAAGTATGGCAAGCCTCAGGACATGTGGGAGGATTTAGTGACCCACTTGTAGAGTGCTCAAATTGTAAAAGCCGTTTTCGAGAAGATCAAATAGATATCTCTAAATGCCCATCATGTAGTAAGGAGGGAACTTTTGGACAAGCTCGACAATTCAATATGATGTTCAAAACAAATATTGGTGTTATTGAAAATGAGGATTCAATATCATATCTTCGTCCAGAGACTGCTCAAGGAATGTTTGTAAATTTCAAAAATATTTTAGATACTTTTCATCCAAAACTTCCATTTGGTATGGCACAAATAGGGAAGGCATTTCGAAATGAAATAGCACCTAGAGATTTTATTTTTCGTGTTCGAGAATTTGAACAAATGGAAATAGAATATTTTGTAGACCCTCGAAATGAAAAGTTAGTAGATGAAACATTCGATGCTCTTTTTGACGAGCAAATGTCTTTTATAAATAAACTTGGTCTCTCTAAAGACAAAATTCATAAAATAGAAGTCCCAGAAGGAGATAGAGCTCATTACTCAAAGAGAAGTGTTGATACTGAATACGATTTTCCTTTTGGACAAAAAGAGCTTCTAGGGCTTGCCTATAGAACAGATTATGATTTGTCTGCTCATATAAAAGCAAGTGGTGCAGACCTTACTTATTTTGATGAAGAGGCCAAAGAAAGATTTGTTCCACATTGTATTGAGCCAACTTTTGGACTAGATAGACTCGTTTTAGCGGTACTCTCTGATGCTTATAAGACAGATGGTGAAGGAGATGATGCGCGTGTATATCTATCTTTCCCAGTGTCTATTGCTCCTATAAAAGTTTGCGTTTCTCCTTTGGTGAAAAATAAAGAAGCTCTAGTTTCAAAAGCTCGTGAATTATTTGTAGATTTGAAAAAAAGTTTAGGAGCTGTAGTTTGGGATGACAACGGTAATGTAGGAAAAAGATACAGAAGACAAGATGAGATAGGTACACCATTTTGTGTTGTTGTAGACTTTGATACCTTAGGTGAGAATCCAGAGCTCCTCGATACTGTGACTGTTCGAGATAGAGATACAGGAAAGCAAGAAAGAATAGCAATAAAAGATTTAGAAAAATATATAGAAGAAAAGATAAAATAAAAAAGTTCCTTGCTTTTATAAACAAGGAACCTATTTTCTTTATTTAAAATTTCGTTTTATAGGCAACCAAACAAATATTTGAATTATTAATAAAGTTATTATTAATCCCCAAAATATTATATTACCTATTGTAATAAAAAAATTACTTGCTAAAAGAACATTTATTAATTTCATAACGAATTATTTTAGTTATTTCCCTTTATATTTACCCTATAAGCCCTATATTTGTCAATATTTTGAAAAAAATGCTAATATTACCAATATGAATGACCATCGTCTTATCCGTGTTAGTACAGATACTTTTATTAGGGCAGCTCTTATTGGACTTGCGATTTATGGTTTTTTTCTTATTAGGGATATAGTTCTACTTATTTTAGGGGCTATAGTCATTGCGTCTTTTGTTGAGTCTGGTGTTAGGGCATTAAGAAGATTTAAAATCAATAGACTTTTGGCTGTTCCAATCATTTATACAGTAGTCATAGTTATAATTTTTGCTGTATTTTATGCTTTTGTTCCTATTATATTTAGAGAACTCTCTGGGGTTATAAGTCTCATTTCAACATATCTTCCTTCTTCTTCAAATATAGATACTCAGTCTATAGAAGGTGCCACTGATTTTGTTAACAATATTTCTAAAAATACTTCTATTCCAGACCTTTTATCAAATGTTAAAAGTATTGCCTCAAGCTTTTCACAAGGAGCAACATCTATCATAGGGAGTACTTTTGGTGGAGTAGTAAATCTTATCTTAGTTATAGTTATGTCTTTCTATTTATCTATACAAGAGAAAGGGATACAGACATTTTTGCGTATCATCACTCCTGCTAAGCACGAGCAATATGTAATAGGTCTATGGGTTCGTACTCAGAGAAAAATAGGTCTTTGGTTCCAAGGTCAGCTTGTCCTTGGTGCGGCTATGGCAGCTCTTACTTTCGTCGGACTTTCTCTGATGGGTGTTCAATACGCTTTCTTGATAGCCATACTAACTGGTATTGCAGAACTTATTCCTTTTGGTGTTATATTTGCAGCTATTCCCGCTGTACTATTTGCTGTTATTGGCGGAGGAGTATTGCTCGGATTCAAAGTTCTTATCTTTTACATTATTATTCAACAATTAGAAAACTATGTCTTAGGCCCTGCTATTGTTAAAAGAGTTGTTGGTATACCACCACTTATTGTTTTAGTAGCATTTTTGATAGGTATAAATCTAGCAGGCTTCTGGGGAGCATTACTCGCTATACCTGTAGCTGTGTTTGTTCTTGAATATTTAGGAGATGTTGAAAAGAGTAAATATGTAACTCTTACGGAAAAATAATCTATGAACAACAAATCATTTTATATTACAACCACATTACCTTATGTGAACAATGATCCTCATGTGGGTTTTGCTATGGAGATTATTCGAGCTGATACTATAGCTAGAGCAAAAACTCTTCAAGGTTATGATGTATTTTTTAATACTGGAACAGACGAACATGGTCAAAAACTTTTAACAGATGCACAAAAATCAGGAAAAGATGTAAAAGAATATGTTGATTATTATGCAGATAAATTTAAAGGACTTATAAATCTTTTAGGTATTTCTGAAAGTGTTAATTTTATCCGTACTACCGATCAACACCACGAAAGTGCTGCACAAGAACTTTGGAAAATAGTTGATAAAAATGGATATATTTATAAGAAAAATTACAAGGCAAAGTATTGTGTGGGTTGTGAACTTGAAAAAACAGACAGTGAATTAAATGAAGATGGTAGATGTCCGGTACACCCAGACAGAGATATTGAATTGCGAGATGAGGAGAACTATTTTTTTGCTTTTTCAAAAGTAGCACCACTACTCGAAAAGCTTTATAGCGAAAAACCTCTATTAGTAATACCAGAGTTTCGTTTTAATGAAATGAAAGCTTTTTTAAGTCGAGGACTTGAAGACTTTTCTATATCAAGGCTCAAATCCAAAATGTCTTGGGGAGTACCAGTTCCAGGAGACGAAGATCATGTTATGTATGTTTGGTTTGATGCTTTGACGAATTATATATCTACACTTGGTTGGCCAGAAAACATAGAAAAATTTGAAAAGTATTGGATAAATGGAAATCCTACTCAATATTGTGGTAAAGATAATACTCGTCAACAATCTATGATGTGGCAAGGAATGCTTTTGGCTGCAAATCTTCCAACAACAGAACATATAATAATAAACGGATTCATAAACTCTGGTGGTCAGAAAATGTCAAAATCTTTAGGTAATGTTATAAATCCTTATGATATTGTAGCTATTTTTGCAGGTGTAGCAGGAGATCTTTCTTCTGATGTACTTCGGTACTATTTATTGCGACACATGAATTCTTTTGAGGACTCTGATATGACTATGGAAAGTATCAATGAAGCTTATCAGTCAGGATTAGCCAACGGTATAGGTAACTTAACTTCTCGTATCATGACACTTTCAGAAATTCATTGTGAAGGATTTGATGATTTGCCAAATGTGG
Organism: Minisyncoccota bacterium; assembly: GCA_017991515.1. Classification (GTDB taxonomy): domain Bacteria; phylum Patescibacteriota; class Minisyncoccia; order Phycocordibacterales; family UBA9973; genus UBA4124. The sequence continues at coordinate 22,052 of JAGOQI010000005.1, forward strand.
AACATTCAAAAGAAATAAATAAAGCCATAGAAGAATTTGATTTACAAAAAGCTATGAATCAGATTTGGCAAAATATCGGGGATGTTGACCAAAAGATTCAGATAACAAAACCTTTCTCTGTCGTGAAAGAAGACAAAGATGCAGGTGCTGCTATCATAGACTCTCTTGTATCAGACCTTTATGGTATAGCTGTCTCTCTTGCACCGTTTATGCCGAAGACAAGCGAAAGAATTATCGAATGTATTCGAAGAAACAAAAAACCAGAGACACCTTTGTTTAATCGTTTAGGATAATATGAAAATTATTGATACCCATTCACATTTCAACTTACATCAATTTGAACATGATTTAAAAGAGTCTATAGAGCGCATGGATTATGAAAATGTGGGGACTATTTGTGTAGGTATAGATTTGCCGACCAGTGATCATGCTATGCGACTTGCGCAAGATCATGACAGTATCTGGGCTTGTGTTGGTCAGCACCCTACAGAGTGGAATAAGGATTTTGATGAAATAGAATTTCGAAAACTTTTGAGCGAACCAAGAGTTGTGGCAGTAGGAGAGTGTGGACTTGATTACTATCGCCTGCCTGCGCAGACAGGAGAAAAAGATAGAGTTGGAATAGAAAAACAAAAAGAATTATTTTTGAAACAAATCACTTTAGCTCATGAATTTGATTTACCTTTAATGCTCCACATCAGACCACAAGAGGGTACTATGGATGCTTATGAAGAAGCACTTGATATCTTGGAAGAGTACAAAAGTTCTTGGCCCCAGATGCGAGGAACAGCACACTTTTTTGTCGGCAATAAAAAAATAGCTCAGAGATTTTTAGACCTCGGATTTTATATTTCTTTTTCTGGAGTTATTACTTTTGTAAAAGAATATGAAGAAATAGTGTCTTTCGTACCGATAGACCGCATACTTCCTGAAACAGATGCACCATTTGCTACCCCTAGTCCACACAGAGGCAAGAGAAATCAACCTGAATATGTACTAGAGGTGGTAGAGAAAATTGCCGAAATAAAGGGTTTACCTTTTGAAGAAACACAAAAACAGCTTTTAGAAAATACCAAAAAACTCTTTAATATATAGGGTATTTTACAAAACAAGTCTTTTCATGTAGTATGTGCCCATAGCCCCCGTTCGTCCCTAAAGGGATGCATTGGTCCGAAGCGGGCTTTTTAGAAATAACAACCGTTGAAAGCTCAACTTTCAACAATAATATGTCAGAAACAAATACAAGACTGTATGAACTTGGTTTTATCCTGGTTCCTACAACACCAGAAACAGAAGTTTCTCAAAAAGTAGAAGTTCTTAAAACATCTATTAAAAATGTGGAAGGAAGTGTTTCTTCAGAAGGTAACCCTGAGTACATTGACCTTGCTTATCCTATGGATAAAACTATAGGTAGTAAAAAGAGCATTTATTCACAAGGATACTTTGGATGGCTCAAGTTTGATGCTGATCCAAGTGCACTTGAAGCTCTTAAAAAATCTCTTGATGCAAACGAAGAATTGGTTCGATATTTACTTATCAAAACAGATGCAGCTAATACTATCACTTTCAAAAAGCCAAAAGTAGAGGCAAAGAGAGACACAGATATTATAGACGAGTCAGAACTTTTGGAAGGTGAAGAGATGGAAGAAGATTCTCTAGACCATGAAAAATTACCTGATTTGGCTGATGATGAAAAGGTGGAAACAGAGGAAGCAGAATAATATCTCTACCGTGTTATACTCCTAATTATAGGCTTAACCTTACAAAATTATGTATCTAAACAAAGTATTTCTTATTGGAAACCTAACTCGAGATCCTGAGCTCAAAGCTCTTCCTACTGGCACAAAAGTGGCGTCTATTGGAATTGCTACAAATCGTACATGGAAAGATGCTCAAGGAGCAAAGAAAGAGAGTGTTGAATTTCACAATGTTGTAGCTTTTGCTCGACAAGCTGAAGTTTTGGCTCAGTACTGTAAAAAGGGAAGTTCTCTATATATCGAAGGTAGAATTCAAACAAGAAGTTGGGATGCTACTGATGGTACAAAAAAGTATCGTACAGAAATAGTTCTTGAGAATTTCCAATTTGGTCCTAAGGGCGGAGGAACAGGAACAGGTGCTCCTATGACAGGTCCTCACTCTGATGCTGAAGCTCCACAAGCAAATGCAAAACCAGACTTAGACACTATTGAATACCCAGAAGAAGAAATAAATTTAGAAGATATACCATTTTAAAAAAATATGAAACAAGATTACTTTAACGCAAATAGTATCAACCATATCGACTACAAAGATGTCGATAGTTTGAAGAAATTCTTAAACCCAAACGCACGAATTAACTCTCGTAAGCGAACAGGTCTTACTGCTAAAAACCAACGATCACTCGCTGAAGCAGTAAAGAGAGCTCGCTTCATGGGACTACTTCCATTCGTAGCTAACTAATAAATCAAAAACCACCCAACAGGGTGGTTTTTGCTATTTTAGGTTGCTGTGGTAGTATCAAGAAAAATTGTAAAACACATGAACAATCCTAAATTATTTATGCTCATGCTTGGTTGTAAGCCACCAGGCAGGTATATAGAACAGCACGACATTCTTTTTACTATCGCTCCTGACTTTGCTAGTACAGAAACAGATGCCAAGGCTTTTTGGAAAGAGGCTGAGAAAATTCATATTGATGCCTGGAAAAATGTAACTCAAGTAGATGGTTACAAAGTGTCTGTGGTACCTAAGAGATTTATAAAAGAAAATGATAGTAAAAAACTTTTCTTTATTAATCTAGGCGGGTACAAAGAAGGAGAATTTGATGAGTTCCATTACAAAGTACTTGTTGTTGCAGAAAACATATCTGAGGCACAGAAAAAGGCAAAAGATTCAGTTTTCTGTCTGCATCACCCAGGTATTTCAAAACAATCTCTTCCACACATTGATGACAAGTATGGAGTTGATGTTGAAGAAGATGAGACATATGAAGTAAAGGAAATACTCCCCGTTTATCTTAAGGAAGAGTATTCAATTTTAATTGAGGATATACTTTTCGATAAACAGATACTTGAAGATGAAATCCATCTTGGTTATCAACGATATGAAAAAATGAAAAAGTAAGATAAAAGCCTCAGCAATGAGGCTTTTCTTTTTAACTCACTCTCTCAGTGTATTCACCAGTTTCAGTATTAACGCGGATTTTTTCTCCAATGTTTATAAATAAGGGGACATTGACCGTTGCTCCTGTTTCAAGTGTTGCTACTTTGTTTCCACCTGTTACACTCGCACCTTTGATAGACGGGGGAGTGTCTATAACTTCTAGTTCAAGTTTAATAGGGATTTTTACTCCTATTACTTGCTCTTCATCGTCATCGTTTGTATAAATAATAGTTTCTATTTCACTATTTGATTTTACAAACTTCATTTTTTCTCCAACTATTTCTTCTTTCAAAGTAAAACGGTTCGATGGGTCTTTGACATCACAAAACCAAATCTCATTTTTATTCTTATACAGAAACTTTACTAGACGAGTAGTAATATCAGCCTCTTCAGCCTTTTCAGATCCACCAAATGATATTTCAGCCACTCTTCCTGTAATAAGGTTTTTGAGTTTTGTTGCATTTACTGGTTTTCTTTGTTGCTTTCGGAAGACATGAGAAGCGAGGACTTCATGAGGTTGTCCGTCCCAAACGATGATTTTATGTTCTTTTATTTCATTATATTCGAGCATTGACATAGTTTTTATTAAGGAAATATATTGTTCCTTGGTTATTTTTATAGACTGGATTGTAGGCTAAAAAAGAGTAAAAGTCTATTCTTCTTCAGATTCAGTAGAAGTTTCGAGTACTACTTCTTTCATTTTCTTCCGGACATCTTTTTGTATTTGATCACGAACTTTTGGATTCTCTCTCATGAAAATACGAGTCGCATCATAACCTCGGCCAAGTTTTATTTCTTCTTTATCTTTTCCTTCAGGAGTATAAGAGTACGATGTCCCACTTTTATTCATAACACCAAGCTTTTCTCCCAGAGCAATAAGTTCTCCTTCGAGTGAAATACCTTCACCGTATATAATATCAAACTCTGTTTGTTTGAAAGGGGAGGCAACTTTGTTTTTAACTACTTTTACTCTAGTTCTAGAACCGACTACTTCTTCACCTTTTTTGATTTGAGCAATACGTCTTATATCAAGTCTAACAGAAGTATAAAACTTCAAAGCCTTACCTCCTGGAGTAGTTTCTGGATTACCAAACATAATACCTATTTGCATACGGATTTGGTTGATAAAAATAACAACAGTTTTTGATTTGTGGACAATAGCAGTCAGCTTACGAAGTGCCTGACTCATAAGACGAGCTTGTTTACCCATGTGTTGAGCACCCATATCTCCTTCGATTTCATCTTTTGGTGTAAGAGCAGCGACAGAGTCAACAACAATAACATCTATTTTGCCGCTTCTAACAAGAGACTCACAGATCTCAAGACCTTGTTCACCAGTATCTGGTTGAGAGATAAGCAGTTCACTAGTTTTAACTCCTATATTTTTAGCATATTCAGGATCCATAGCATGCTCAGCATCGATATAAGCACATATACCACCGAGCTTTTGAGCTTCAGCTACTATATGTAGAGCTAGTGTTGTCTTACCTGAGGATTCAGGTCCAAATATTTCTATAATTCTTCCTCTAGGAACTCCTCCTATACCGAGGGCAATATCAAGACCGATAGAGCCAGTAGGGACGACAGATAAAGAGATTTTGGGAGTATCTCCAAGTTTCATAATAGCGCCTTCTCCGAACTTAGTTTGAATGCTCTTTATAGTGTCATCGATAGACGCACCAGTTTCTTTTGTAGTTTTTGTTTTTTTAGCCATAAATAATATTTGTTTTAATAATTAATTTTCATTGCTGTCGCAACCGAACTAGACGGTTCCGCTACTAACTGAATTGTTTTTTGCCTCTCTTTACCGAAGCGATCTCTTTGAATGATCTCAACAATATTATATCCCGGAGAGAGAATAACGCCATCTGAGAAATTACCATTTTTATCCATTGCAATAGTACGCCCATTTATATCTATAGTTGTAGTATGTTTTGTTTTGCCTGATATTGGTAAGAAAGCATTTGAGACTGTTGATCCGTTTTGTGCTGTTTGTACAGAAAAGTTTGAACCAAAAAATAAATCTTTCGTATTGTAAAATACCAAGCCAAATACTCCTATGAAAGCTGTCGTTATTATTATTTTTTTTATGCTTGGTATTTTCATAGTTTTTTATATTATAACCCCATTTCTTCAGCTACCTCATCTACTGTCGACTGTTTAGGCCCTGTTTCCAATACTTCTCTAGGTTTTGCACCATCGGCAGCTCCTATAACACCTCTCTCTTCAAGCATATCCATAAGACGAGCTGCTCTAGCATACCCAACCTTAAGTTTTCTTTGTAGATAAGAAGTAGAACCTTTACCAGCCTCTATGATAACTGCGCGAGCATCTTCGTATAGAGCGTCATCATCGTCACTATCTGCTATACCATCGGCAAAGAGCGATTTCTCGCCAGTCATAGGACCTGAGAACTCAATAGTTTCTCGTATGTCATTTTTAAAAGATTCTTTCAGATATTTAACTATGGCTTTCACTTCTTCTTCAGTAATATAAGCACTTTGAAGTCGGCGAGCTTGATTGTCTCCAATCATAGCCAACATATCTCCTTGACCTAGAAGTTTTTCAGCTCCAGTGGTGTCCAAGATAGTTCTTGAATCGATACCTGTAGGTACACGAAGAGCAACACGAGAGGGAACATTGGCCTTGATAAGTCCAGTAATTACATTAACCTCTGGTCTTTGAGTGGAAAGTATAAGGTGAATACCAACAGCTCGAGACATTTGTGCCAATCGAACAATAGCAGCTTCGAGTTCACGAGGATAAGCCTGCATAATATCTGCCAATTCATCAATAATAATAACTATAAATGGCATTCTCTCTGGTCCATCTTCATCCATTTCTGATTTAGCTAAAGCCTTCTCGTGTTTCTTGTGGTAAGAAGTGATATCTCTAACAGCTTCTGCTTCCAAAACATCGTATCGTCGATTCATTTCTGTTGCTGCCCATTTCAAAGATAAAATAGCTTTTTTAGCCTCAGTAATAACAGGAGTCAATAAATGCGGTATGCCGTTGTATAGAGTTAGCTCAACTCTCTTTGGATCAACGAAGATAAATCGTAGGTCATCAGGCCCATGTTTATACAAAAGGGAAGTAATAATTGCGTGAATAGTCACTGACTTACCAGAACCAGTTGTACCAGCTATCAAAAGGTGAGGCATTTTTGTCAGACTTTCTATTGTTACTTTTCCAGAAATATCTCGTCCAAGTGCAACAAGTAAAGGTTTGTGGTTATCAGTGAATGCAGGATTAGAAATAAGTCCAGCCAGCCCAACTGTAGATTTTGTTTTATTTGGTATTTCTATTCCCACCAAACTCTTGCCTGGAATAGGAGCTTCGATACGGATAGGGTGAGCAGCGAGAGACAGAGCAAGGTCATTTTGCAGACCTACTATCTTAGTCAGTTTCACTCCTTGGGCTGGTTTAAGAGCGTAGCGAGTAACAGTTGGACCAATAGTTATTTCATCCATTTCTACTTCTATACCAAACTCTGCCAAAGTTCTTTTGATAACATTTGCATTAGCTTTTACATCTCCAACATTGGCTTTACCACTATCACGCTCAAGTATAGAAATAGGAGGGGGAACATAGTTGCTATTGCTTCTGCGTTTCGGCATAGCTATAGCAAATTCATCTTCGCCATTACTAATCTTCGCTTCTGTTTTTACCGATTTCTGAATTTCTTTTTCTTCAACTATCTCTTCTATTTCTACTTCTTGAACTCCATACACATCTTCCTCTACCAACTCTTTTGGTTTCTTTTGGAACAAAGATTTTATTTTTTCCCAGATATTTAAAAAGTGGGGGAATAGGTTCGGTGTTCTATCAAAGAAAATAATAAGAGAACCAAAAGAAACGATTGTCAGTATCAATGCACTGAACCCTGTATCAAAAAGTGTTACAAAAGGAAATGCAATAAGGGAACCAATAAATCCTCCATTTGAAGATGTATTAAATACAGATAGGAGACCTATTAAAGATAAAACTCCAACAATACTACCAAACCATTCACGAGTTGTAGCCAGCAAACTTTTCTTTCGAATAATTAAAATACCACCAACTAAAAGGCTTACAGGTACCATCAGTGCCCCTGCTCCTAGTAGCATCTCTGCTCCCTTCCAGAGCATAAATCCACCAATACCTGCCGCACCAAACATGCCACCAAAAGAAACAAGAGATACTAGTAATAAAACTAAACCTAGTACCACATGATTTGTTTGACCTGTTTTTTGAGACCTTTTTTTAGAAGATTGTTTTTTTGCCATAGTTCTTTGTATAGCAACATTATATCACGGTCCCTTTGAAAAAGTATTATAAAACAAGGGTTATTTGGAAACAAAGATGTACTTGCGGCAATAGGTGGTTGTCCCTTATACTGTCTTTAATAAATCTCTTATTCTTTAGGACATATTTTTTAAAAGACATAACTACTTGAAATAATGAATGCTTTAAACATCGAAACAACAAGGTTAAATCAAAAAGACATAGATAAGGGACAAAAGATTGTTGCAGCTATTTACCTAACCACAAACCATCTAGCAGAGACAGAGCCTATTAAAAGACAACTAAGATCTCTAGCTTTAGAATTTGTCTGCTCTCTTGTATTTAAGCAAAAAGAAATAATTTCTCAAATAGATATCTTATTGGGCGGAGCCACTTTAGCAGGGCTTATTTCTGAAAAAAATACCTCAATTATTATCTATGAAATAAGAAAGTTTTCAGAAAATCTACAACTTGAAAATACCGATTCAACAGCAGAGAAGTTGTTTGGATCAAACGAGACAAAAGCCCAGTACTCTCAACAATCTATAAAGGACATTAAAAGGACAGACTTAATAGCTTATCAAAAGGACAAAAAGACATATCCTCAAGAAATGTCTTTTACAAAAAACCTTTCAAAAAAAGACTCTAGACAGAACAAAATTTTAAGCTTCATAAACGAAAGAAAAAGTGCGGTTATAAAGGACATCACATCACTGTTCCCAGAGGTCAGCGAAAAGACAGTTCAGAGAGAGTTAAATGTCCTTATTGATAGTGGCAAAATCACCAAAAGAGGGAGCAAGCGCTGGAGTATCTATATGGCAGTAAACTCACTACTGTAAAGGTTTTTCTATTTTTGATATGTAAGATTACTTGTTTTACTTCGTCCTTATACTAAGTGGTTTTTTGTGCCCATTTATTTTGTTTATATCTTTTTTAAAAGGTATAATATAGTTATCGTATTACCCTAGTCTGCTTCGCAGTCTTATGGTAATATGGTAGCTGTCTTTTGCTATGTTTAATCAACAAGATTATTTCATCGCAGAAGACAAAATAAATAGGTGGGAAACCACTGAAAAGGAATGCTCGTTGAAAATTTAATAACAATATTTCGTGCACTTGTGTACAAAATATTTTCTTAGTTTTCAGTCGACATTCCTTGTTTTGTTTTCTGCGATGTTAACACTTAAATTATTTTAATAGTAAAAGTGATAGCAAAACGGAAGACACAATCGGCCCTGTCGACATGGCAGATACATACAATCTATATATGTGTTTGCAATAGATAAAAATCGTCATCTTTTAGAGAGGTGATAAAGATTTCTCTAAAGAAGACAAAGGTATATAAATCGTAGCGTTCGTCGATGCTACTCAAATAAAAAATATACCCATTATAAAACGATAAAAATTATGAATAAAATTACAAAAATTCTAATCGCTGCTTTTGCGGTTGTAGCCTTCACGGTTTCTACTGCTAGTGCTGCGTACACTCACACTTCTCTCCTTAAACAAGGATCAAGAGGTGCAAGTGTTATGGAACTACAAAAAGCGCTTAACATGACTTCATGTCAAGTGGCTGTTGCTGGTAAAGCTGGATCTCCAGGTATGGAAACTTCATACTTCGGTCCTGCTACTACTGCTGCAGTAAAATGTTTCCAAAATTCTATGGGTGACTTAGTTACTGATGGTCTTGTTGGAAAGAATACAGGTGGAGCTCTTGCTACTATCTCAATGGGAGGTGGTTCAGGTCTTCCAGCTGGATGTACTTCAACTTCTGGATTTAGTTCAACAACTGGTCAGCCTTGTAATACAGGTGGATCAACTGTTCTTCCTCCAGGTTGTACAACATCTGCTGGCTACAGTCCTGTAACAGGTCAGTCATGTGCTGGTGGAAACACTACTCCACAAACTGGTCCTGTTTCAGCTAGTCTTTCTGCTACTACTCCTGCAGCTGGATATATCATCAACAATCAAGCAACTGCTGGTCTTCTTGATGTTATGTTCACAGGAAATGGTACAGTTAACTCTGTAACACTTACTCGTTCAGGTATCTCTGATCAAAATACTCTTTCAAATGTTTACCTATATGATGGCGTACAACGTCTAACTGATGGTTTTTCATTTAACAGTACTGGTCAAATTACTATGAACAATCTTAACCTTGCGGTTAATGGTTCAAGAACTATTTCTGTAAAAGCAGATGCTTCATCTACAGCTTCAAGTAGTTCAACAATTGCTATCGCTCTTACAAGTTACTCTTCTGGAACATCTGTTAACACAGTTAACATCCAAGGTAATTTGATGAACCTAGCAACTAGTGGATCAATAGCTCAAATTGGTAAGAGTGGGTCAAACACTGTTGGATCTGGAAGTGTTAATGCTGGTACATCTTCATACACAGTATGGAGACAAGCTTTCCAAGTAAATACTAGAGCTGTGTGGCTTAAAGCTGCAAACTTCCGTATTTCTGGTTCAGCTCCTGCTGACGCACTACAGAACGTAGGTCTCTACGTTGACGGTGTTAAGGCTGGAAACAACGCTACAATGACAATGACAAATGGTTCAAACTACTTGTCATTTGATATGAGCGCTGCCCCAACTAGTCTTACAACTGGTTCTCATACTGTTGAGGTTCGTGGTGATGTTGTAAAAGGCTCAAGCTTTAGCTTTACAGTTTCTCTACAACAATCTTCAGACCTTATGGTTATGGATCCACAAGTTGGTGTGAATATAGCTGTTTGTGGTGACACAACATGTACTACTTCATACTCAGCTAGTACTGCAGGTGCTATAAGTATCGGTACAGGTTCATTTACTGCTGTAGTTGATCCTACATTCAGTTCAATGACTAATGTTACTGCTAGTGCTTCAAATGTAACTATCGCTAAGTTTAAACTTCACGGTTATGGTGAAGATGTAAAGGTTACATCTCTTCCTATAACTACAGTTCTTAGTGGTTCTGCTCCTGCAGCTGCTGGTTTACAAAACTTGACAGTGTACTTTAATGGTTCACAAGTTGGTACTCAACTTAGTCAAGCTATTGGACTAAACACATTCAACCTAGGTTCACAAATGATTGTTCCTGCTGGTGTTGATAGTACTCTTGAGATTCGTGCAGATCTAAGAACAACTGGTGGTACAAGTTATACTGCTGGTAATATCTCTGCAAACCTTGGTGCTGCTACAGCTGAAGGATGGAACTCAAAGGCTTCAATCACAGGTCCTACTGCAACTGGTACTATTCTAGCTATGCAGTCTGGAACTTTGGCTCTATCTAAGAACAATGGTTATTCAAGTCAGAATGCAAATCCTAACACTGCAGGTGTAAAGATTGGTTCATTTGTACTTCAAAACCAAAGTACTTCTGAGTCAATTCGTGTTACAACACTAAGTATTCTTAATACTTATGGTGTAGGTACTGCATCATCTAATCTTTCAGGTCTTAGAACTTCTGAGACTTCAGGTAATGCTGGAACACCAGTTCAACCTTCTGTAGCTACTGGAACAGTAGATGGTACTTGTGCTGGTTCTCCAGGTGTTGAAACAGTTTGTGGAGGTTCAGCAACAAACACATTTTCATCAGACTTCATTCTTGCACCAGGTGCTGTGAAGACTATTGATGTGTTTGCTGATTCTAGTTCTGATGCTGGAGCAACTGCTACAGTTATCTCAACTCTTACTGTGACTTCAATTGGTTCAGTAAGTAATGTTTCTGCAACAAGTTCAGCAACAGCTGGTCAAACAATAACATTCCGAACAGGTACTCTTAATGCTCCAACAGTTAACTCAGCTTCTTCAACAGTTGCTCAGCTTGTAGCTGCAGCAAATGGTGGTACAGCTGATGGTTCTCTTGCGCAATACAACTTTACTTCTACAGACGCTAGCTCTGTAATTTCTGAACTTACATTTGTTGTAACTTCAGGTACAGCTACTTCTGTTAAAGTAAATGGCGTAACAGCTCCAGTTGTTGGTGGTGTTGCTTATCTAACAGGTCTTAGTATCCCAGTTCCAAATGGTGGCTCAGGTGCTAATATAAGTGTTTATGTATCTTACCCAGAGGTAGGTACAAGTGGTGTGGCTTCAGCTACAACATCAACTCTTGCATTGATAACTGTTAAGTCAACAAGTGGAAACACAACAACTACAACAAATGTTTCTTCTGCGGCTACAACTTACACATCTGGTACAGTAACCCTAGGAGCACAAACAATAGTTGTTGCTTCAACAGCGGGAATGCTTCCTGGTCAAGCTATAACAATCGCTGGTGCAACTACTGCTGTGGGTACAATTACATCAATAACAAACGGCACAACCGTTGTTGTTAATATAACAACTGCTGGTGTAACACCTGCAGGTGCAGTTACCTTCTATGGTACTCCTGCCCCTTCTATGACTCTAGTTGGCTCAAAACCTGCTTATGTACTTTCAGGCTCAACAGACACACTACTTAACGGATCTGTAAAGATTGCTGAAGTTACTGTAACTGCTGACGCTAAAGGTGATATTAAGATTGGAGAACTTCCAATAACTGTAACTTCAACAGGTGTTGCTGCTATCCTTACAGGTGCAGATAACATTGTTGTTAAAGATACTTCAGGTGCAACAATTGCTACTAGAAACGCAGCTCTTGCTGTTGCGGCAGGTGGTTCAGGAAGTGCTACAATTTGTTTCGATGATACTACTGCATCTTGTGGTGGAGCAGGAACAGTTGGTGCTGCTTACTTGATCCCAGCTGGAACAAGTAAGACATTCCGAATCTATGTAACAGCTTCTTCTGTTGCAGGTGCTGTTAATACAACATCACTTTCAACAAAACTTGGTGCTGCTTCAAGTGCAAACTACTACGATGTAGCAGGTGGTGCTACAGCTGCTCAAGCTGCTACTCTACTTTACGGATACCCAACTGATTCAGTAACTATTCATAACTAATGAATAGAAACTAGATTAGCTTAAGTAATCTAATGTAGTGTTTGGTTAAACATAAAATAACCTCAAAAACACCCTCTTCGGAGGGTGTTTTTGTTTACCTTAATTCTAACCCTCATTAGCTAGAACAGTTCTAGCTAATAACTCTTGCCAATATTTTATTGTTTGAGATAATTTATTTAAATAAAAATTCATTAAAAACAAAAAAATGGTTCTAAGGAGGAGCCACATCATGAAAAAAATAATATTACTTTTAAGTTTTTTCTTTATTTTTTTATCTATTCAATCTCAAAACTGGATGCAAGTCCCGGGTTACCAGACTTCTTATGGTTCCGTTTCTGGTATTACGAAATATCAAGGCGAACTATGGGTGAAAACAGCCAATGCTATTTATAAAGTTTCAGGTTCAAGTTGGCAGATAACAACTACAGGTTTTACTGTAACTAACGGTAGTGGGTGTCTTTACACAGACGGAACAGATCTATATGCCGGTGGTTTATTTATTTTTGGCACATACCAAGCACTTGTTTTAAAATGGAATGGTACCAGTTGGGACCCTATTGCTTTTACAAACAATCTCGCTTCGGGTGTTCATGTATCTACTATACTAAAAACTCAAAACTACCTTCATGTAGGAGGATTTTTTACTAGTATAGGTAACTCTCCATCAAATATTAATTTATCAATGCAGCATTGGGCCTCACTTGATAACGGCTCTTGGGTACAATTATTTTCTATGGTTGTTCCTGGTTGCGCTTCGGCTGTATGGGATATTAAAAAAATAGGAGATTCTATCTATGTTGCAGGAGGCTTCAGTGAGATAGGTGGTATGTGGACACCAGGAACCTTTAGATTTAAAGAAGGGGGCGGCATGTCTATTTTGGACGGCTATATTTTTTGTAACATAGCAACAAGTTACTCTATTTTAGGAGGTGAATTGTATGCTGGTGGAACAAGAAAGCATGATTTAGTTAATATTAATGTAGGCCTTGCCAAAAGAGTTAGTAATACATGGAATGCAGTAAGTGATCAAATGGAAATTACTAATTCCAGAATTACTAAATTGGTTGATAGGATATTTATAGGAGGGAAGCCAGGAAATGTCAATGGTGTTACAACAAACATGTGTTCTTATAATGGATCTATTTTTACTAATGAAGGCATTGGAATTTCATCGCCGACCAGTTTAAATGTTTACCCGGAAGTATATTTGTTATTTGCAGATACGGTCCTAGGAACTATTTATGTTTCAGGAAGTTTTAAACAGCAAGATGGTAATGTTGCTGATAATTTTGCAGTTAGGGCGATATATCCACTACCCGTTCATTTATCTTCCTTCAATGCCAAAGTTTTAGCAGATAAAAGCATTAAGCTGGACTGGCGGGATGAAACACCAGAGAATGGTGTTGAATTCGATGTTCAAGTCAGCAATAACGGTCGGGATTTTCGATCAATTGGTAAGATTACCGAGAAAGGGGACAAGAAGGATTATTCGTTTATTTATCCAAACAAAGATTGCGGAAAGCTCTTTTTCCGCCTCGCTTTCGAAGGTAAGTACTCTGAAATCCGAACAGTCGATATCCCTTGCGATATTAGTATTATTGCTTACCAAAAGTCTCTAAGAATCCAAACCCAAAATCCTGGCACCCTTACAATCCTAAACACCTCCAGCCAACTATTAGCTAGAACAGTTCTAGCTAATGGGTACTGTCAGATACCACTAGATCTTCCGTCAGGTGTTTACATCGCCAAATTTGTTGATAAAAATGGAAACATTTTTTCACAAAAGTTTTTAATTCAATAATATTCAGTTCTTTTTAATTTAAAATCCCCAACTCAGGGGATTTTTTGTTATTTTAGCTAGAACAGTTCTAGCTAATTTGATATAATTTTTCTATGCTTAGAAAAGATAAATTTGTTTCAGGCGAGTATTACCATATCTATAATAGAGGTATAGATAAAAGGATTATTTTTCATGACAAGCAAGATAAAGAAAGATTTTTAATGCTTTTATATATTGCAAATAGTGAAGATAATTTAAAGCTTGATAATTTAACTCATAATCTACATAAGCAGTATAAAGAAATAATGAGTTTAAAAAAAGGAAAACAGTTGGTTTCTATTGTAGGCTGGTGTTTGATGCCAAATCATTTTCACATACTCATAAAGCAAGATCTTGAAGAAGGTATTACAAAATTTATGAGGAAGCTAGGTGTTGGATACTCCATGTATTTTAATAATAAATATAAAAGACAAGGAGCTTTGTTCGGAGGTCCTTTTAAATCAAAACTAATTGAAGATGACAGTTATTTTAGGAAGTTATTTTCTTATATACACCTTAATCCTCTCGAGATAAAATTTCCTCAATGGGAAGAAAATATTTCTTTAAAAAATAAAAGCATTGAGATGGAAAATTTTTTAAAATCTTATATATATTCAAGTTATCAGGACTATACAGATATCAATAGAACAGAAAGTAGTATTTTAAATAAAGATATTTCTAAATACTATTTTGATGTTGAGCATTCTTTTAAGAATTTTATAAAACAGTACTTGGAGATCATTAGCTAGAACTGTTCTAGCTAATGATTTGTGCCTATCGAAGTCTTTAAAATCTGCTAAAATATAGGTATGAAATACATAAGTAAGACACATCTTATACTGTTGGTTATAATAGTCATTATTTTAGGAGGAATGCTTTTGTTGGGGGAGAAGTATTCTCAAAGAAGCTTTTTTTGGAAAGAGACTAGTGTTCCTGTGGCGCCTATAGGTACAGATGAACAGACGTTTCTTAGGGATTCAGGTCAGCCACAATCTCAACTAGAAATGCAAATGAAATCCGATAGTTTTATTATTAGACCAGGACAAAATAAGCTCTCTTATACAGATGCACTTGATTTATATAAAAACTCTCTAATACAGTTTAATGAAGATTGCCAAGTATCTTCTGGGGCTAGAGCTTTCGGTCTCAACAATGAAATCATGATAGACAATAGATCCTCTAAGCCAAATACTTTTATTGTAGGGGATAGCTCTGTTGTAGTTGGTCCATATGATTTTAATTTTTTAATTTTGAAACAAAAAGGTGACGATATAGCCATTGGTTGCGGAGATAAGAGAAATGTAGCTATTATTGTCGTCCAGTAGAGATTCTTGCAAAA
Source organism: Minisyncoccota bacterium (assembly GCA_017991515.1). GTDB lineage: Bacteria > Patescibacteriota > Minisyncoccia > Phycocordibacterales > UBA9973 > UBA4124. The sequence goes on from JAGOQI010000005.1 coordinate 37,540, forward strand.
AGGCATATATTTGCTAATGTTTGATTATGAAAAATTTTATAGACAAAATACCGAAAAATTATAGATTAGCCCTAGGAGCTGTATCTGTGCTTGTAATAGTTGCCCTTGTGGTTCGAGGCGCTCCAAAGTCTGATGTCGTATCAACTGAGCTTCCAATAGAAACTCCACAAGAAGAATTGACAATGAAGAAGACTTATAAGAAAGCAGATTTAACTGTCGATCAAACAGCAACAACTCCAGAGATAGTAGATACTCGTAGTTACGCAGAATTAATCTTGGCTTTTCAAGGAAAAACACTTCAATTCGGAAATGCTTGTAGTGTTCGAATGAGTGATCAGGTCTATAAAGTTGGCTCTCAAATACTTTTGGACAATAGAAATGATACTCCTGTATCTATAAAAATTGGTTCAGAAACTTACGAACTCTCTGTTTATGGACATAAAGTTATTTCTCTAAATACTGAAGGAAAGTTTATGGTGGATTGTAGTGAGTACCAAAATGTAGCAACTGTAACGGTTCAGCAGTAACCAGGCTAGATTATTTTAGGATAAAAACATATTATGGGTTGTAATATGTTTTTTTGCTTGTGTAATGTTTTTATAGGTCCATACTATATATATGGAACCAATACAAAAGAAATCAAATAGTGTGATGTACGCGGTGGTAGGTATAATCGTTCTAATTATTGTTTTAGTATTAGTAATGTCGAATAAGAAAAGCGCTGTAATTGAGGATGTTATCAATGATCCTCAAGTAGAAGATATTACAGCTGTAAATGATCCTGAAAAAGCAGGTGTTTCAGTAGGTAGTAATGCTGGTAAATATGCAGAGATGGTTTTGAAATACAAAGATCGAACTTTGCAGTTCAACGCAGAGTGTGCAGTTGTTAGAAATAGTTATACATTCAAGCAAGGTACAGATGTAATGCTTGATAATAGAGATACTGCTCCTGCTAAGATTGTTGTAGGATCTAGAACATTTAATCTACAAGCTCAGTCTTACAGAGTTATCGACCTAGGTTCAACAGGAACTTATAGAGTAGATTGTAATGATCGACTAAATGTTGTAACTGTAAATGTTCAACAATAATCTTTAAAATTTTTTACAAATAGCAAAAACCACTCTTTGAGTGGTTTTTGCTTGTCTAAGTATGTAGGTTATAATAGATATATGAAAGAAAAAAAGCTTTGGTTTAAGGCAAAAAGATATGGTTGGGGTTGGTACCCTTCTTCTTGGGAAGGCTGGGTTATTATGGGTTTTTTTATATATGCCATTTTAAAAGGTACTTGGAGCTTAGAGCCAAGTGACTCTGTTGGTAATGATCTTATAACCCTAGCTTTTCGTGTTATTCCACCGACTATTTTCCTACTAATTATTTGCTATGCCAAAGGAGAGAAGCCTCGCTGGCGTTGGGGCAAAAATACCTAGTGTTTGACCTCCCGCCGATTTGGTGTGGAGGTTTGACGAAATTGGTTTTTCTGCTATTATCTAAGCGTGTAGATTAAAGACAGTGGGCATTTATAAGTCCTACCGAGATCTAGTATCTCTTCATCACAATAGATGAAATCTAACTGCACAGCGATGTGTATTTTTTAATACCTCGTTTAAAAACATTAACAAAACAAATTATGGCAATTACTAAAGAAAAAAAGAAGTCTATTGTTGCTTCATTTTCTGATATTGCTGCCGGAGCAAACTCTATTGCCTTTGTGCAATTTGATAAGCTAACTGTTGCAAACTCTATGGCATTTCGCCGAGCACTTCGTGCTGCTGGTGTTGGGTACAAAGTAGGGAAGAAAACTCTTCTCAAGCGAGTACTTGCAGAAAAAGGTTACGAAGGGGAACTCCCTGAACTACCTGGAGAGATTGCAATAGCATACGGAGAAGACGCCCTTGCGCCTATTCGAGAAGTTTACGAATTTCAAAAAATAAACAAAGGTATTATTACTCTAGTTGGCGGTGTATTTGAAGGAAGTTTCAAGAATAAAGATGAGATTATGGTTATAGCAACTATTCCACCATTGCAAACCTTGCGTGGAATGTTCGTCAACATTATCAATTCTCCAATTCAGCGTTTTGTTATCGCGCTTGATCAGATAGCACAAAAGGAAGCTTAAAAGTTTAAATAAAAATTATTATGGAAGAAGAAATAAAAAAAGTAGAAGTTCCTGCGAAATTCAAAGACATAGTTGCTTCTGTTGAAGCTCTATCAGTTCTTGAACTCAACGAACTAGTAAAAGTATTCGAAGAAAAATTTGGCGTGTCTGCTACAGCCGTAGCAGCTGCAGGTCCTGCTGTATCAGCTGATGCTGGTGAAGTTAAGGATTCTTTCACTGTTGTACTTGAGAGTGCAGGTGAACAAAAAATCGCTGTTATGAAGGTTGTTAAAGAAGCTCTAGGTCTTGGTCTTAAAGAGGCTAAGGATCTTGTAGATGCTGCTCCAGCAACTCTTAAAGACGGTATGAAGAAGGATGAAGCTGAAGCTATGAAGAAAGCTATTGAAGAAGCAGGTGGTAAAATTGCTCTTAAATAATTCTGAAATTCAAAATCATTAACAAAAAAACCTCACTTGACTGTGAGGTTTTTTTGTATAGACTGAAATAAATCAAACTACTTTTTATGAAAAAGACATTATTATTCTTTATGAGTTTTTTGTTTACTCAAATTGTTTTTTCTCAAAAAGATTCTTTATATCTTGGATGGGGGAAAACTTATGATGGCATGAGTAAATCAAAAATGTTCCTGAATCATGGATTACCATATTATGGCAATCGTGAGCGAATTGCTTTTCAATATAAAGTAGTTATGGCTCAACCAATAAACGATGGTGTCCTCCTTGTACCTTTTGCTCTAAAAAATACTAAAAAAATATTTTATAGTATTTTCTGTAGAATCTGGTCTTGGGAATATGTGGGCACTGTTAGTTACTTTCCAATCGTTATTAAGTTCAGTAATATGGGCAATATAACGCTAGAATGTAACGGTGAATTAAAAACTTTTCAACGAGTTCTTTTCGTATCTTCCCCCGGGCTTATCCGGTGGCAAGAAATTTTTTCAGAAAATCCTCCTAAACTATAGGAGGATTTTTACTTTTTACTTGACGTGGGTGATTTTTTGTATAAAGTGTATGGAAACTAAATTCATTAAATTATGGTACTAGATCAAAAAGAAGTTACTGAGCATTTTAAAATCTTTGTAAATTCAAACAAGACAGTTAAATTGGTAAGCAACAATGCAAAAACTCTAATCAAGAAAAACATTACCCCAGTATTTGAGTTGGGGCCAGCTTTTTTGAAAACCCCGTACATTTGTCCTGCTAGTCATACTAGATTTAGCGAGACTTATGTAGAAAAAATAATTGAAGCTATTTTACAAAAACTTTGCAATAAAGAGATTGTTGCAGAGGTGCCTTTTGGTAAGGTTTTTTCATATGAAAAAGTTGAAGAAATAGTTCTTTTTTTGAAGCAAGAATTAGGTATTCTCTCTCGTACTAGAGAGATAGAAAGTACTAAAAGCATCTTTTTAGTACTTGAAAAAATACCAGTATAATCTGGCAAAACCCCTTACTAATACTAAGTAAGGGGTTTTTATTTGGGCACATATGACTCTTGGACACAAGGGGAGCAATAAAGTTATAATAAAAGGGTTAAATAAGTGGATAAGGGGAAAAAGGGAAATGGATATTCTAGCAAAACTATTTGGTGGAGTTGCTCATGTAAAAATCATGCGCTTGTTCTTATTAAATCCTAGTGAAGGATTTGAAAACTCTATGGTTGCAGACCGTTCTAGACTATCTATGTCCACTACTCGCAAGACCACTACAGCTTTAGCAGGCATCTCTCTTATAAAGAAAAAGTCTTTTGTAAAGGAAGTTGTAGATGGTAGAACTGGTAAAACTAAGAAAAAAAGAACTTCTGGTTGGTTTTTGAATCACGATTTTCCTTATATCAAGGAGATGAAGAGTATTTTAGTTGAAGGAGATTTTTTCAAGCACGACGATTTAGCTAGGCGCTTTAAATCAGTAGGCAAAGTACAGTTATTAGTCGTCTCAGGAGTTTTCATTCAGCAAAGTGATAGTCGTGTTGATGTTTTAATAGTAGGGGATAATATTAGTAGAAAGTCTGTTCAAAAGACTATTTCTATACTTGAATCAGAACTAGGCAAAGAACTCTCTTATGCAGTTTTTGATAGCGCAGATTTTAAATATCGAGTTTCTATGTATGACAAATTACTCCGTGATATGTTCGAATATCCTCATGCCAAACTTATAGCCACAAAAGAGTTTTCCACCTTCGTTTTTCCAAATTAGCTTTATATAGTATAATATAACCATACTGTTCGGTGTCTCCGAGGAGTAATAATTAATAGAGTTTTCAAGTACGCTTTGCGTATCACACATATTATGCTTTTACAAACATGGAGTGAAGTATTTCAGGTTTCTTTACAAGGTCTATGGTACGGCTTTGTTGCAACCTTCCCAAAAATTTTGCTTGCTGTCATAGTTTTCATCTTAGGATGGATTGTGGCGACAACACTCGCAAAAATCGTTTCTTCTGCGATTGATGCTCTTAAACTCGACAAGCTTTTTAAAAGTGCTGGGGTTGAAGAGGTTCTCGGTCGTGCAGGTGTTCGATTACACATCGGTAAATTCTTTGGAGAACTAGTAAAGTGGTTTATCATTATCGTTTTCTTGGTAGCATCACTAAATATTCTTAATCTTGACCAAGTAACTATGTTCTTGCAACAAGTTCTTGCATACATTCCTCAAATTATTATTGCAGCACTTATTTTAGTAGCTGGAACAATATTTGCTGATTTTGTTCGCAAGCTTGTTTCAGGTGGTGCAGCTATGGCACATGTTCGTTCAGCAAAAATGTTGGGCAGCATCGCATATTATGCTATCTGGATTCTAGCTATTGTTACTGCTCTTGATAAGCTTGGTATTTTCGGATACTTTGGACAAATTATCTTTACAGGGCTAGTTGTTATGCTTGCTCTTGGATTCGGATTGGCCTTTGGTCTAGGTGGCAAAGAAGCTGCTGGACGATGGATCAATAAGATCTCTGACGATCTAGGAAAATAAATCGAAAAAGTACCAATTTCGTAATAATAAAACCCCTTATTTTATAAGGGGTTTTATTATATTTTTTAAAATATAAATAAAGCTTGACAGTACTTTCTCGCTCATATACAATGTGCCCACTTATGAGTATCCACGAAAAAGCAACCAATATCTAAGGCGTAAGCCGCAAGACATGTTGCGCCGCCCTAAAGGCGGCATTTTTCGTGAAAAATCATAGGGAGCGTTATTTGATAACAGAATGCTGTTCTCCAGTATAGTTCGTATGAGTAATACTAACTGCAGGTACGGAGAAACAGAACGTATTTTGTTCTAAAGCGAGCGGTCGCAACAGGACAAAATACAAACCCAATATTTCTGTTTAATTTACAGATCTAGTGGTTTCTTTATAGTTTTAAAGCGACTATGAAAGAAAATGATTTCTAGATTTCCTAATAGGAAATTAAGAGCATATGGCGGATGCCTTGGTTCTACATGGCGATGAAAGACGTGATATGGCTGCGATAAGCTTCGGGGAGGTGCCTAATAACCTTTGATCCGGAGATGTCTGAATGGGGAAACCTAATAGAGTAAACCTCTATTATCTTGGTCCGTAAGAGATCAAGATGCGCACCTCGGGAAGTGAAACATCTCAGTACCGAGAGGAAAAGAAAACAATGTGGTGTATACCACGATATTCCCCAAGTAGCGGCGAGCGAAAAGGGAACAGCCCAAACCGGAGCATCACTGAGTGCGCGATTGATATAGATTTATTTATTGATTTCGTGTGCTCTGTGATGTTCCGGGGTTGTAAGGCAGTGAGTCTCGTTTTACGAGAAAAGTTACAAAATGTATGTATAGAAAAAGTTGTTGGAAACCAACACCATAGTGGGTGATAGTCCCGTATTCGAAATGCATATATCTTTTTATCACTGTTCTTGAGTACTTCAGGACACGAATAGCTTGAAGGAATCCACCAGAACTAACTGGTAAGGCTAAATACATTGTAGAAACCGATAGTGAACTAGTACCGTGAGGGAAAGGTGAAAAGTACTCCGAGAGGAGGGTGAAATAGTACTGAAACCATATGCTTACAAGGAGTCGGAGCGGGTATTTATATCCGTCACGGCGTGCCTATTGAAGAATGAGCCAACGAGTTTATGTGTGCGGCTTGGCTAAGGAGTACAGCTCCGGAGCCACAGCGAAAGCAAGTGTTAATAGCGCGTCTGCCCCTCGGGGCGGTCGTACACATAAGACCCGAAGCCAGGTGAGCTATCCATGAGCAGGGTGAAGTTTGACGAAAGTCAGATGGAGGCCCGAACCGGTAGATCGTACAACGTCTTCGGATGACTTGTGGATTGGAGTGAAAAGCTAATCGAACCTGGTAATAGCTGGTTCTCTCCGAAATAGCTTTAGGGTTAGCGTCACGCGTTCCCATAGGGGGTAGAGCACTGGAAGGTTTCGACAGGGAGCAATCTCGCGACACCTATCAAACTCCGAATACCTATGGTCAAGTAGCGTGGCAGTTAGTCTACGGGGGCTAAGCTCCGTTAGACAAAAGGGAAACAGCCCAGATCTCTAATTAAGGTCCCTAAATATATACTAAGTACATACTAAGGATGTGAGATTTCTCTGACAATGAGGAAGTTGGCTTAGAAGCAGCCATCTTTTAAAGAAAGCGTAACAGCTCACTCATCAAGAGATCTTGCGCCGCAGATAATCGGGGTTAAGTATATTACCGAAGTTGAGGGCTTGTAGATTTAATAAAGGAAGATAAAAATATGTCCGGGAGAGTCTATTGTATCGAAGTTGAATTGTCTGAAAAACAAACTAATAAGTTATCTAATTGATATTTAACATATTAGAAAAACAACTGAGACGCAATTATTAGACGGGGGTTCGTAGCCCTCCCCGGACACAAATTTTGGAAGTATTTCTTCCTTCTTTTATTAAATCTACAAGCGGTAGGAGAGTATTCTGTTCTCGCTGTGAAGCTAAAGGCGTGAGCCATAGTGGAGCGTACAGAAGTAAGAATGTTGGCACAAGTAACCGCAAGCAGGGTGAGATCCCCTGCCGTCGAAAGATCAAGGTTTCCTGGGCAATGGTGATCATCCCAGGGTTAGTCGGGTCCTAAGGTCATGGCGAAAGCCGCAGTCGATGGACATAAGGTTAATATTCCTTAACTTCTTATACAATCGAAGGAGGGACGAAGTGTAGTAATGTGGGCCACTTATTGGATTGTGGTAGACATGTCGCGTATCAGAGATAGGCAAATCCGTTTCTGTGTCTTTAATGACAAATATCAAACATGGATCGTGCAGAGGTTCGCCCGAGCGGAGTCACATGAGCACGCTTCCAAGAAAAGCTTCTAAGATTATTGTATGAGAACCCGTACCGCAAACCGACACAGGTGATCAGGTCGAGTAGACCAAGACGAACGAGTGAGAGGTCCTCAAGGAACTCGGCAAAAAAGCAGCCGTAACTTCGGAATAAGGCTTCCCCATGTTTACATGGGGCGCAGCGAAAGTATCTCTGGCAACTGTTTA
>JAGOQI010000013.1 GCA_017991515.1 Minisyncoccota bacterium
AAGCAGGTGTTGCAGAGCGAGAAAAGTTAAATAAAAGACTATCTCTGATAAGAGCAATGCTTTATGCAGAAATTCGTCCTGAATGGATGTTTCTAACTCGTATTCCAGTTATTCCTCCAGCGCTTCGTCCGATGGTGGCTCTTGAAGGTGGCCGACATGCAACTTCAGACATTAACGATCTTTATCGAAGAGTTATCAATCGAAACAATCGTTTGAGAAAACTAAAAGAAATCGGTGCCCCAGATGTTATTTTGCGAAACGAAAAGCGTATCTTACAAGAAGCAGTTGATGCTTTGATAGATAACTCTATTGCAGGACAAGACTCTCCAGCTATGAGTCAGGCACAAAGACGAGCTTTGAAATCTCTATCTGACAACCTAAAGAGTAAACAAGGTCTCTTCCGACAAAACTTGCTTGGTAAGCGTGTGGATTACTCTGGACGATCTGTTATTGTCGTTGGTCCAAACTTGCGACTTAACCAATGTGGTCTTCCAAAACACATGGCTCTTGAACTTTTCAAACCATTCGTTATTTCAAAAATCATTGCCGCAGAACTAGCTTTCAATATTCGAGGAGCTAATAAGCTTATCGAAGACGGAACACCTGAAGTTTGGGCAATTCTTGAAAAAGTTATTACTGGAAAATATGTGATGCTAAACCGAGCACCAACACTTCACCGTCTTGGTATTCAGGCTTTCATGCCGGTTTTGATTGAAGGTAATGCTATTCAGGTTCACCCACTTGTTTGTCCTGCATTTAACGCGGACTTCGATGGAGACCAAATGGGAGTTTACTTACCACTTTCTGAACCAGCTCAAAAAGAAGCTCGAGAACTTGTTGCTGCTGATAAGAACCTACTTAAACCACAAAATGGTGATCCTATTGTTTCATCAAAAATGTTGGACATTGTTCTTGGTTGTTACTGGATGACATCTAGTGTTGATGGAGATAAAGGAGAAGGTATGTATTTCTCTAGTCCAAATGAAGCCATTATGGCCAGTGACTTAGGTGTTGTTTCTTTGAGAGCAAAAATAAATGTTCTTGGAACAGACAAACCAAAATATGCTCAATTCGAAGGTAAGACATTTGAAACAACTGTTGGAAGACTTTTGTTCAACTCTATTATGCCGGCTGAATTCCCTTATACGAATGATGAAGTGACTTCAAAGAAAATCATTGCTATTGTTGATACTTTGATTTCAGACTTTGGAATTGCAGCTATCGCACCAGTTCTTGATCGTATTAAAAACTTTGGTTACAAATATGCTACAAAGTCAGGAACAACTTGGAGTATTGATAATGTTATCGTGCCAAGTGAAAAACCAGCAATTATTGCAACCCACAGAGCTATGGAAGAAGCTATCAAGGCACAGTTTGAAGATGGTCTTCTATCTGAAGAAGAAAGATTCCAAAAAGTTATTGAAGTTTGGAATAAAGCTAAGAGTGAAATAGAAAAAGCCCTAACTAAGACAGTTGAAAAACACAGTAGTGTTTATGACATGATAACTTCTGGAGCTCGAGGAAGCATGAGTAATGTAACTCAAATGGCTGGTATGAAAGGTATGATTCAAAATACTACAGGACGAACTATCGACTTCCCAATTATTCCATCTTACAAGGAAGGTCTTTCTCCAATTGAATACTTCATTACTACTCACGGTTCTCGTAAAGGTTTGGCCGACACAGCTCTTAACACAGCGCGTGCAGGTTATCTAACTCGAAGACTTGTTGATGTAGCACAAGATGTGATCATCACAGAAGATGACTGTGGAACAAAGCTTTCAAAGCGAGTAACAAAAGAAGTTATTTCAGGTCTTGAAATTCCACTAGCAAAAACAATTCGCGGAAGAATATTAGCAAAAGAAATTGCTCTACCAGATGGAACAACTCTATTCAAAAAAGGTCACCTTATCTCTAAAGATGATGCAACTCTTGTTGAAGAAAAAGGTGTTACAGAAGTATTTGTTCGTACACCAATGACATGTAAAACCGTTTACGGTATTTGTCGAACTTGTTATGGTCTAGATCTAGGACGAGGTCATATGATTGAAAAAGGTGAAGCTGTTGGTATTGTGGCAGCACAAGCTATCGGTGAGCCAGGTACACAGCTTACACTTCGAACTTTCCACGCTGGTGGAGTTGCAGGTGTTGATATTACAGCGGGTCTACCTCGAGTTGAAGAAATCTTTGAATGTCGAACTATTAAAAATCCTGCATTAGTAAATAAATACACTGGTACTGTTGCTGAGATTAAACAAGAGGGGACAGATAAAATAATCACGGTTCTGTCAAGTGATTCTACTGCCAAGAAAGAAAGTGTTGACTATATTGTTAATCTTCGTCGTGTCGCTATTGTTAAGGTAGGTCAAGAAGTTGTAGGAGGAGAACTTCTAACAGATGGATCTGCAAATATCGAAGAAGTGTATCTATATGGAAACAGAGAGATGGCGGAAGACTACATTATTCGTGAAATTTCTAAAGTTTATGAACTCCAAGGTGCATCAATCGCTCGAAAACACTTAGAAATAATTGTTCGACAAATGTTCTCTCGAAGAAAAGTCAAAGATGCAGGAGATACAGCATTTTCTATTGGAGATGTTATAGAGGTGACTGACCTTATCGAAGAGAATGCAAAAATGAGAGATATGAATCTTCACGAAGCAAAAGCAGATCTTATAATCTTAGGTATTACTCAAACAGCACTCTTTGCTAAATCATGGATTTCAGCAGCATCATTCCAAAACACAAACCGTGTTTTGATTAACAACGCTATCAAAGGAGGAACAGATACTCTCCGAGGTCTAAAAGAAAATGTAACAGTTGGAAGACTTATTCCAGCAGGTACAGGTTTCAAGGAAAGAGCGATGTTGAAGATAAACGATATTAAAAATCACGAAGAGTAAAAAAGTATGAATACGGTATTCGAGACCATAAAAGATCGATTGCCTATTACCGAAGTACTGTCCTCTTATATTACTGTAGAACAATCTGGATCCCAGTATAAGGCGAAGTGTCCGTTTCATAACGAACGGACTGCTTCGTTTCATATATCTTCTGAAAGAGGTTTATATTACTGTTTTGGTTGTGGAGCAAAAGGTGATATTTTTACCTTTGTAGAGCAGTTCGAAGGTCTTGATAAAAAAGGAGCTTTGAAGCTATTAGCAGATAGAGCGGGTGTAGTTTTGACAGGTTTTAGGCAAGAAAAAAGTGATTTAGATGGAGTCTATGAAATACTAGAGAAAGCAACGGGTATTTATGAAGAAATACTAAAAAAATCTTCTGGAGCACAAAAATACTTGGAAGACAGAGGAATATTGAAAGAAACTATAGAAAGTTTTCGTATAGGATATGCGCCAGACCAGTGGCGAACCATAGAAAGTGCATGTAAAGATGAGTCAGAAAAATCTTTTGCACAAAGAGCTGGTCTTATCAAAAGAGCTGAAGGAAAGGTTTATGATAGATTTCGTAAAAGGATAATTTTCCCGATGAATGATAGTAGTGGGAGAGTTATAGCTTTCTCTGGTAGAAGTTATCCTGAGGAAGAAGGAAGTCCAAAGTATTTAAATAGCCCTGAAACAGAGGTGTTTCAAAAATCAAAAACTTTGTTTGGTTTTGATAAAGCCAAGCTTCATATCAAGAAACACAACTTCTCAATACTAGTTGAAGGACAAATGGATTTAGTAATATCTCACCAAGCAGGATTTAAAAATACAGTTGCTTCTTCTGGGACTGCAGTTTCTGAAGATGCAGCACAAGACCCTTTTTCTAATCTTTCTGTTTTATCTAGACTCTCCCCAAATATTTTCTTAGCTTTTGATGGAGACGAAGCAGGGCAAAATGCCATGGATAGAGCTGCATTAGTTGCCTTATCTTTAGGTATGAATCCAAAAGTAGTTTCGTTAACAGAAGGAATAGACCCAGCTGACTTTATAAAAGAAAATGGAGTAGATGCATGGAAAGAAAAATTAAAAGAAAGTAAACATTTTATAGAACATCATTTGTCTATAATTCGTTCAACATCTCAATCCCCACATATATTTGTCAAAAATATAAAAGAAAAAATATTTCCTTTTCTAGTGCGAGTAGCTTCTCCAATGGAAAGAAATCTATATATAACAACGATATCTCAAGAAACTGGGTTATCACCAGAATCTATTTCGCAGGAGTTAGCAAAAGTACCAGTAGAAAAACCAACTCAAGGTGAAAATATTAAAAAAACTTTAATATCTAAAAGTATTTCTCCATATGAAAGACTAACTGCTATTAGAAAAATATTTGGTAGTGAAAAAATAGAAACAGTTTGCGGGGAACTTAATAATCTTTCGGTTGGTGATATAGTTTTCTCAGCAACACCAATAGCAGAAGAAGTATTAGAGAAATCGCTTATTTTAGTTGAGAGGGAATATAAACATCTTAAAGAAGTAGATTTATTAAAAGTTTGTGAAGAGTTAATACAAAAAGTAGAACAAGAATTCTTATTATCCTCCCGAAGTTTTTATTCACGAGAATTAAAAAAAGCTGAATCTCAAAATAATGAACAAGAGGTAAATAGACTTTCGTCTTTACTTGAAGAAACTACAAAGAGAATGCACAAGCGTGGAAACGCTTGACAAAGCAGCTAATTTTGTAAATGATACAACATAAGCTATAAAAATATGCCAAAAACAAAAACAAAAAAGAAAATAGTAGTCAAAAAAAGCGTTAAAAAAACGCCTTCAAAGAAAAAAGTAGCTAAAAAAAGCACTCAAAAAAAATCTACTGTTGCCAAGGCATCACAGAAAAAAACAAAAACAACTACTAAAAAAGCCATAACTAAATCAAAGAAAAAAGTTGTTACTAAGGGTAAGCCAAAACCTATAACCATAAGACACACTGGTTCAAAACCAAAGAGAGAGGTTAATACAGCGAAAAAGCTTCAAGATATGGAAGTTAAGGCTGATGAACTTTTATCAAAAGGTAAGAAAAGAGGTTTTATCACTTATGATGAGATTCTCAAAATGTTTCCAGATATTGAGAATAACATCTCTTTTTTGGACGAAATTTACGAAAAGTTTTCAGTTGCAGGGATAGATGTTTTAGAAGGAGGAAACTTGCTTGATGTTGATAATACTGAAGATCTTTCAAAATATGTTAAAGATACTCATTCTTTTAGTTCAGTTCAAATGTATTTAAAAGATATTGGTCAATATGCTCTAATCAATGCTGCACAAGAAAAAGAATTTGCTAGAAGAATAGAAAAAGGAGATCTTGAGGCGAAGAATCTTTTGGCTAGAGCAAACCTCCGTCTAGTTGTTTCTATTGCTAAAAAATACGCAAATAGAACGGCTGACCTAACCTTGCTAGACTTGATTCAAGAGGGGAATATTGGACTATTTAAGGCTGTTGAGAAGTTTGACTGGACCAAAGGATATAAGTTCTCTACTTATGCTACTTGGTGGATACGACAATCTATCACTCGCGCATTAGCTGACCAGTCTAGAACTATTCGTATACCAGTTCACATGGTAGAAACTATTTCAAAGTATAAGCAAGTTCTTCGAAGACTTGGACAAGATTTAGGAAGAGATCCACTGGCAGAAGAAGTAGCCAATGAAATGGGTATTGAAGTAGAAAAAGTTCATGTTATTGAACAGATCAATCAAGAGACTCGTTCACTTGAACAACCTATAGGGGATGATGATGATAAGTCTACATTTGGAGAATTTATTCCAGATGACAAACTTCTTCGTCCTGATCAAGAAGCAACTCGTAATATGCTAAAAGAACAAATGAATGTTGTTCTAGCAGAACTTTCTCCAAAAGAAAGAAGAATTTTAGAAATGCGTTATGGGCTTATCGATGGTGTACAACATACACTTGAAGAAGTTGGTAGAGAGTTTGGAGTTACTCGTGAACGTATTCGACAAATCGAAGCTAAGGTTCATGAAAAACTTCGTCAAAATGACAAGATTCAAAAACTTAGAAATTATTTTGATTAAATTTTAATATAAAAAATCCCCTTATTTTGTAAGGGGATTTTTTATATTTATTTTAATAAAGCGTCTATTATTGGCTTAAGACTCTCTATAGGTAGAGCGCCAGGGATAACTGTTTGTTCACCTTTTTTATTTGTAGCGATACTGTACGGTGTACCTTGGGCGCCTAAAGATTGTGCTTCTATGCTTTGGTCAGCCACCTTTTTTGCAGTTGCAGGATTTGCAATACAAGATTCAAAAAGTTTCGTATCTACACCTAGAGTTCCTGCTATTGCAGAGAGAGTAACTTTACTAGATGCTGGAGAAACAGTAGTAGAAATTATTTGATCTAAATATTTCCAAAAAGCATCATTTCCACCGAGCTCTCCTACACACTCAAGTGCAATTGCTTCATTTTCTGCATTTGGATGGATAGAAAGAGGGAAGTATCGATATACCCAAGCAACTTTTGTTCCGTACTGGGACAATACATCTTGCATAGTATTGTGAAATCTTTCACAGAAAGGACAATCACTATCTGAATATTCAACTATAACAACTTCTGCTTTTGAAATATCACCTCTTACATAATCAGTGTCTCTAACAGAAACTTTTTCTGTTGGGGTAATTTTTTGTTGATCATTTACTTGATTTACTTTTGCTGGTCCTTTACCAGAGAAGATTAATGCTGCAGCTACTATCACACCAGCTGTTATTATTGCTGCGGGTGTGCTGATAGACATCTTTTTTACTACATTTTCATTTTGTTGTTTTTGTTCTTGTGGTTCCATATAAGGTATTATAGCGCACTTTATTTTTTTGTTTTACCTATTGAAAAAAGCCTTTAAATATGGTACTTTGTTAGGATATATGCCTTTCTCAGAGATAGCTATGTACACTATTATATTTTTGGCCGTTTATGTCCAAGTGTTCTTTTTAGTAACCTTTTTTGAGAGACGAAAACACCTAAATAAAATGCATGGTGAAGAGACTCCTGTTCTAAATACTTACCCTAGTGTTTCAGTAATTGTTCCAGCTTGGAACGAAGGTAAAACCGTACACGGAACAGTAAAGTCTCTTTTAGAATTAGATTATCCAGAGGATAAGCTTGAAGTCATTGTTGTTGATGATGGTTCTACGGACGATACTTGGCAGGAAATATTAAAGTATAAAGACCATCCTCAAGTTAGAATTTTTCAAAAAGAAAATGGTGGCAAACATACGGCGGTAAACTTTGGTATTGATAATACAAAAGCAGATTTTATTTCTTGTTTAGATGCAGATTCATTTGTCGCACCTGATGCGCTAAAGAGAATGATAAATCTTTTTCAAAGGAAACCAGAAATAATGGCTGTAGCTCCATCACTCATAATTCATAAACCAAAAAATTTAATTCAACAAGCCCAAAGAGTTGAATACAATATGAGTACTTATAACAAAAGAATGCTGGCATATCTTGGGGCTATACATGTAACTCCTGGACCTTTTTCTGTTTTTAGAAAAGAAGTATTTGAAAAAATAGGGAAGTTTAAAAAAGCTCACAATACCGAAGACCAAGAAATAGCATATCGTATGCAAGAACATCACATGAAAATAGATCACTGTCATACAGCCTATGTTTATACTTCTTCCCCAGATACCGTCAAAAAGCTTTATAGACAAAGGCTTAGATGGATTTATGGTTTTATTCAGAACACTATTGATTATCGTCGTTTGATATTTAAAACAAGATATGGCAACTTTTCTTTCTTTACACTACCATCAGGTATTATTTCTATCGTCGCGGTTTGCTATTTATCTTTTGCTCTTTTTTATAATCTTATTATCTTTGTTATGAAAAAAGCTACAGAAATTTCTATCAAAGGATTCAATTTAAGCTTCTCAGCAAATTTTGATTGGTTTTTTATTAATACTAAAACAATAGTTTTTATTTCTATCATTTTATATGGATTAGTAATTTTCTCTATTTTAGTTGGAACTAAGCTCGCAAAACAAAAAAGAGGTTTTCATTGGCACATTTTTCCTTACTTATTAATTTATTCTGTTATTGCTCCGTTCTGGCTTTTGAAAGCAGTTTACAATACAATAACAAGACAAGGTCAGCCTAAATGGCGCTAATATATTTATTATGAAAGCTCAAAAATATTTTTTTGTTTTAGTAATCACTTGTGGCATTTTTGCTACTGGGTGGTATTTGAGCAACTATGTAAATAACAAAAAGATCAATGAAATAAAGGATATTCAGAATAAAATTGCTATAGATATTCTATCTTCTGAAACACAATTTGCACTCCTTGAAGAGTTATCATGTCAGGATTTGGATAACTCTATTTTGTCACAGGAAATATCAAAAGTAGCTGACAAAATAAATTTTAGTGAACAAAATGTTGGTAATGCAGATGAAATTGATTTGTTAAAGAAACAGTACACTATATTGCAGGTAAAAGACTTTTTATTAGCAAAGAGAATAGGAGAGAGATGTAAACAAACTATTTCAACCATTTTTTATTTTTATGGTAATAAAGAAAATTGTACTGATTGTTTAAAACAAGGTTTTGTTCTAGACGCACTTCGAGAAAAGTATCCTTCTCTTAGGGTTTATTCTTTTGATCACAATCTCGATCTATCTACCATAAGAGCCCTAAAATCAATTTATAAAATAGAAAATACGCTCCCGTCTTTGGTTATTCAAGGTAAAACTGTATCTGGATTTAAAACTGTTGAAGAGCTTGAAACAATGCTTCCAAAAGAGCTAACGATGCCCAAAAAGGAGTTGCCAACTACTGGTGTAAAAAAACCATAAAACTTAATTTATTTCTACACAAATAGACCTTGAAAAGGTCTATTTTTTGTGTACTTGAGTTATTAACATTTTTTTTACTATATATATGTGCGCTATGTGTCTATTACATGTTAAAATATATACATAGAAAAATGAAATTACACCTTGGTACTACAGGTTTGAATTTGATTAGGAAGGCAATATTTCGTATTGGGTTTTTTGTAGTTTTTACTTCTGTTTTTCTAACTTCTTTTTTACATACCAATGCTGCCGCAGGTGTACCAGCTCTGATAAATTTTCAAGGTCGCCTTCTCGATAGTAGTGGCAATCTTTTAGGTGGTCCATCAGGGACAAATTATTGTTATAGATTTTCTCTTTACAACGCTACTACTGGTGGATCAAAAATTTGGCCAGCAGGTTCTCCCTCAACTGATACTATCCTAACTCGTGAAGGAGTTTTTAATGCAAACATTGGAAGTGTCGATACACTTGATCTTGCTTTCACCGATGACCAAGTTTTTATAGATGTGCAAGTTAACACTACAGCAGTAACTTGTGGAGGTACATGGGAATCCCTAACTCCAAGACAACAAGTTGTTTCTTCTGGTTTTGCTATCAACTCAAAAACTGTTGGAGGATTTACTCCAAGTCAAACACCAACTGGTTCACAAATTCCAGTTTTAAATAGTGGCGCACTAAACATGGCAGGAGCTATCACTTCTGGAGGTCTTACCGTTAACACTGTTGCCGGAGGAGTTAACGATGACAAGCTTGCAATAGTTGTTGCTGCAGGTGGCGGTGCACAATTTACTGGAACAATAACCAATGCTGATCTTACGGGGTCAAACAAAACTTGGACATTCCCAAATGCTTCTGGAACAGTGGCACTGACTTCAGACATACCTTCTGGTATAACTATCGGCACAACAACAATAGCCTCTGGAACAAACACAAGAATTTTATACAACAACTCTGGTGTGGTAGGAGAATACACAATTTCTGGAACAGGTAGTGTTGCTATGACAACTTCTCCAACTTTTACTACACCAAACATTGGAGCTGCGACAGGAACAACTCTTTCTCTCTCTGGTGCTATAACAGGAGCAACTGGATTTAATGGTTTAGTTGTTACTGCCAATACAGGAGTTATTACAACAGGCACATGGAATGCGGGAGTGATAGCAGGACAATATGGCGGTACTGGAGTTGCTAATACTGGTAAGACTATTACACTTGGCGGAAACCTTACAACCTCTGGTGCGTTTAACACCGTCTTCACAGTTACTGGTTCTAACACGATTACTTTTCCTAATGCTTCAATAACTGTTGCTCGAATAGATGCTGGACAGACATTTACTGGTACACAAGTTTTTTCAAATACAACTACAT